>JBGUEF010000463.1:0-2817 GCA_041821485.1 Deltaproteobacteria bacterium | reverse complement strand
ATGCATGGAGCGACGGGATCACAGGTCGCGGGCATGCACGTCACGGGCATGCACGACGGCGCCTGCGCGTGTGCCTTGTTCAGCGTGACGGTCGCGAGTATCGCGGGTGCCATATACGCCGTGGCCCTCAGGAAGTGGCGCCGAGCGCGATCGAGTTCGTTTGTTTCCCCCCCGTCGTTCATCGCTGCTAGATACCGCAAGTCGAACCCTCATGCGACCCGACTCGAGCTTTCAGCGCATGAATTTCGTAGAGCTTGCACTCTGTTCGTCCGCTTCCGGGCGTAGCGCCAAATGGTTGCAATCACTAGATTTCAGCAGCTGACCGGCCCGGTCTCTCGTGTGATAGGATCCGACCCCTCCACAGGACGGTACTTGATGGCTAAGACCGCGTTCGTGACCGGTGGCACAGGCTTCATCGGGATCAACCTCATCGAGCTTCTAATTGATGAGGGTTGGCAGGTCACCGCCCTTCACCGTGCAACCTCCAACCTGACCTACTTGAAGCGCTTTCCCGTCGCGCTGGCGGAGGGATCGATCACCGATCCGGAGTCCCTCGAGCGAGCGATCCCCGAGAGCACGGATGTCGTCTTCCACGTCGCGGGTGACACCAGCCTCTGGGCCAAGAAAGACGCACAGCAAAACGAGATCAACATCGGCGGCACCCGCAACATGGTCGAGGTGGCGCGGTCAAAGGGGGTCCGCACCTTCGTTCACACCTCCAGCAACTCCGCTTGGGGCCGCGTCAAGGGGATCATCACCGAGGACACTCCCCTCGAAGGGGCAAGCTCGTGGATCAACTATGAGCGAAGCAAGTATTTCGGCGAGATCGAAGCACTCAAGGGCATCGAGCGCGGCATGAAAGTGGTGGTCGTGAGTCCTGGTGACGTCGCAGGCCGCTACGACGCCAACACCTGGGGCCGGCTCTTTTTTCTGTTGCGCGACGGCGCGGTTCCCGCCGTCTCGCCGGGGAAGCTCACCGTCACGCACGTCCATGACGTGGTTCGCGCCCACCTAGACGCGGCGACGAAGGGACGCAGTGGTGAGCGATATCTGTTGGCTGGCGAGGACACCCCTTTTGAAGATTTCGTCGCAGAGATTGCGCGCCTCTCGGGCGCCAAGGCCCCAAGGAAGGCGCCGGCCTGGGCGCTGAAGCTCTACGGCCGCGTGTCGGTGATGGTCGCGGCGATCACTGGGAGGGAGCCGGACTTCACGCCGGAGATCGCGAAGATCACGAGCGAGACCGACAGAACATTCCGCAGCGACAAGGCGATTCGCGAGCTCGGCTATCGAATCCAGCCCATGACGGCGGCGGTCCGAGACAACTACGACTGGTTGGTGAAGGAGGGCCTCCTACCTCAGGGGCCGAGGTCCAGTCCCGACTGACGAGACCTCGGCGAGGCTGGTCGCTATGATGGACGGCGATGAATGACACTGCTCAGCTGGACTGCCCGTACTGCTTTGAGAGCGTCGAGGTGTATATCGATCCGCAGAGCGAAGGGGAGCTGATTCGAGACTGCGACGTCTGCTGCCGGCCGTGGGCGCTGCAGGTCAGTCGCGGAGAGGACGGGGACCTATTCGTTCGCGTATCGCGAGCGCAGTAGACGAGCGAATCTCTCCACCGCTTGCGTGCTAGCTGCTATGGCTGGGGCGCACCGAAACTGCTTCGGAGGATTTCAATGTACGTCTTGAATGCCTGGCCCGTCTCACCGTACTCCGCGAAGGTGCGGGCGTATTTTCGTTTCAAGGGAATTGCATTCGAAGAGCGCGCGCCGACTTCACTTCAGCTCCTGGTTCGCATCAAGAAGGCGGTCGGGTGGGCGGTCATGCCTACGGTTGAAGCCGATGGCGAGTGGCTTCAGGACAGCACCCTCATTATCGAAACCTTCGAGCAGCGTCACCCGGAGCCGAGCATCACACCACAGGGGCCCACACAGCGGGTCGCCGATCTGCTGCTCGAGCTGCACGGCGATGAATGGCTGCCGATGGTGGCGATGCACTACCGATGGAACCGAACACAGAACAAGGCATTCGCGATCGACGAGTTCGCCCGGTATGGCTTCCCGCGAATTCCGCTGCTGTTCAGCCGGGTAGCGACGAAGAGCCTGGCCGAAAAGATGCAGAGTTACCGGCCCATGCTGGGCATCACTCCGAAAACGGCGCCAGGTGTCGAGGCATTCACGGAAGAGCTCATCGCGCGGCTCGATGCGCATTTCGCCGAGCATGCATTCCTGCTTGGGGGCAGACCCGGCATCGGCGACTTCGCGATGTTGGGACCGCTATGGGCTCACACGTACCGCGACCCGGGATCGACCAGTCTCTACGACGACGCACCGAACGTGAGGGCCTGGTTCGATCGCCTGGTCAATCCGAGCGGAGAGCCTGGCGAGTTCTTGCCGAACGACGAGGTTCCGGAGACGCTCGACCCGGTTTTCCAGACGCTCTTTGCAGAGCAGTTCGTGTTCGTGCGGGGGCTCATCCACAAAGTCGACGCCTATTGCGCCGAGCACCCGGAGGCGACCCGAGTTCCCCGCGCACTAGGCATGCACCCGTTTGCGGTCGGGGGGCGTGCGGGAGAGCGCAAGCTCACCACCTACACTCATTGGATGGCCCAGCGCCCTTTGCAGGCGTACCACTCGATTGAAGACAAGGCCGGGGTCGACCGTTGGCTCGGCCGTGTCGGCGGACTCGAGGCTATGCGCGACCCCATCCGCAATCCGCAGCAGCGCCGCGACTTCAAGATGAGCCTAGCGTTACGAGCTTACTAGACGCCTAATGCCTCTCGCCCTCGCGAAAGCCGATGAGCGCAAACCTGATCGT
>JBGUEF010000462.1:0-2819 GCA_041821485.1 Deltaproteobacteria bacterium | reverse complement strand
ACTCGCGACCTTCCTCCCCGAGGAGGAAGGACATGACAGGGAAGCTGGCGACGCTGACGGATCGGGACTGGTACTGGCTCCGGCAGCAGGAATCGTGGGAGAAGTCGGAGCTATCCGCGAAGGAGTATGCGCGGAAGCACGAGCTGTCGATCCACGCGTTCTACCAGGCACGCAAGCGGCTACGAGCGATAGGGGCGCTGGATGCTGCGCCGCCCCGGTCTCCGAAGGCGAAGTCGCGGCCGAGCGGCGGATTCGCAAGGGTTGAGGTGCCGGCCACGCGGGGGCCCCGCTACCGCGTGCGGCTGCCGAACGGTGCGCTGGTCGAATGGGACGGCGCTTCAGGGGCCGAACTCGCCGAAGTTCTCGGCGCCGTGAGTCAGATCGGATGATGGCGGTCACCGAGGAGGTCGAGGTGTGGCTCCACCGGGAGCCGGTCGACTTCCGCCGCCAGATCAATGGTCTGGTGCTGATCGTGGAGCAGGAGATGGAAGCGGACCCGTTTGCGAAGCGGGTCTATGCGTTCACGAACCGGAGGCGCGACCGCGCGCGGCTGCTCTACTGGGATCGCAACGGTTTCGCACTATGGCTGAAGCGGCTCGAGAAAGATCGTTTCCCGTGGCCAGACGATGGCGAGGAGACGATCGTTGTCGGACGTCGAGAGATTGCTTGGCTGCTCGACGGCATCGATTTCTTTCGTCTTCGTCCACACGAGGAGATTTTCTACGAGTCCACCTTGTAACGCGTAGAGCAGTGTCTAAGATATGTGTCGTGGTGGACGTCGCGGAGAAGCTCCCGGACTCGGTCGAAGCGCTTCGCGTCTTGCTTCTCCGACGCAATGACGAACTCGAAGAACGCAACGCTGAGCTCGAAGCGCGCGATGCCGAGATCGCACAGCTGCGCGAGTACGTGCGACTGCTTCGCCACCAGCGTTTTGGGAGCAAGAGCGAGAAGGTCTCCGCAGACCAGCTCTCGATCTTCAACGAGGCGGAGCGTGAGGTGGCCGAGGCTGCCTCGAGGGAGAAGGAACGGGACGAGATCCAGGTTCCCGCGCACACGCGCAAGAAGGGGGGCCGACGGCCCCTCCCGGAGTCACTCCCCTGCATCGAGGTGGTTCACGATCTTCCCGATGCAGAGAAGGTCTGCGCGCGGGACGGCGCCCGTCTCGTGGAGATCGGGCGTGAGGAGAGCGAACAGCTGGAGATCATCCCGGCCAAGCTCCGCCGGGTGCGGCACATCCGGCCCAAGTACGGGTGCCCCATCTGCAAGGAGGGCGTGAAGGTGGCCCCGGTTCCGCTTCAGCCGATCCCGAAGAGCATCGCCTCGCCGGCACTCCTGGCCCACGTGGCCACCCAGAAGTTCGTGGACGGGATGCCGCTCTACCGTCAGGAGGTGGCTTTGAAGCGGATCGGGGTCGAGCTGCCGCGCTCGACCCTGGCCTCCTGGATGGTGAAGGTCGGGCGCCTGGCCCAACCCCTGATCAATCTCATCCACGACGAGATCTTGGCCACGGGCTTCGTGCAGGCCGATGAGACACGCTTCCAAGTGCTGAAGGAGCCGGGGCGAAAGGCGACGAGCCTCTCGTATCTCTGGGTCCTGCGGGCGGGGGGCCGGGCTCGGCCGGCAGTCGTCTATCACTACGACCCCTCGCGCGAGGGTGAGGTGGCGGAGCGGCTCCTGGAGGGCTTCCAGGGATATCTGCAGACGGACGGCTACTCCGGGTACAACTCCCTCGGAGCGAGGGAGGGCATCGTCCACGTCGGATGCTTTGCTCATGCTCGACGCAAGTTCCACGAGGCGTTGAAGGCCCAGGGCGGCGGCAAGAAGAAGGGGAAGCAGGGAAAGGGCTCGAAGGCAGCGCAGGGCTTCGCGTGGTTCCGAACGCTCTACCTCATCGAGCGCGAACTCCGGGACCTGACCCCGAAGGAGCGCTACCGGGCGCGGCTGGAGCGGACGAAGCCGGTTCTGGACGACATGTGGGAGTGGCTCGAGGACTCCCGCGGTACGGTCCCGCCGGAGAGCTTGACCGGGAAGGCCATGACCTACCTCCACAATCAGTGGCCGAAGCTCGAGCGTGTCCTCGAAGACGGACGCCTTCCGCTGGATACCAACGATGTCGAGAATTCCATCAGGCCCTTTGCTGTCGGAAGGAAGGCATGGCTGTTCGCGGACACCGTGGCCGGCGCCGAGGCCAGCGCGAACCTCTACAGTCTGGTCGAGACGGCCAAGGCGAACGGGATCGAGCCCTTCGCCTATCTCCGCTTCCTCTTCGAGCGGATCCCTGCGGCGGAGTGCCTCAAGGACTTCGAGGCGCTCCTACCCTACCGCCTCGACCGGAGCCTCCTGGCTTCGGGCTGACCGCAGTGCCGGGACGGTGTCTACGCACCGCTTACCCCCGTTCGACGGAGACCCAGCGGCGATTGTCGGCGGGCCCGAGCTGGGCTATCCAGCACCGCTCTGCTTGAGAGGCGCGGGGGAGCGACGGGCACCTTCCCGGTCCCGAGCCGGGACGGCCTGAAGACCCTCAGGCCACGGTCTGCGTAGGAGGCAAGCTCACGAGTCGGCGTCACCTTCTTGGTCCGTGACGCCACTGACCGGGCGGAAACCGGCCGAGATTAAGTCAGTGCTCCACCCCGGCTGGGAGAACGGCTACGTCTGCATCGACCTGTTTGTGGGCGATTCCCTGGTCGACGGCGACACCGATAACCTCTCCAACCTCATTGAATATACTGCCGGCTCGAACCCGTGCCTGGAGGACAGCGACGGCGACGGGATGGATGACGAGTGGGAATACCTGAACGCCTGCGTTGATATTGTTGTCG
>JBGUEF010000461.1:0-2842 GCA_041821485.1 Deltaproteobacteria bacterium | reverse complement strand
GGCCGATCACCAGCGCGATGCGGCCCAGGTAGCCGCGATGCGGGCTCCCCATGTGCTGTGTGCCGTCGGGGGCCGGGTCGGGTGCGATCGGCCCCTCGAACCGGAGGATCTCCTGCCCCACGCGGAAGATGCTTCCGTCGAAGAGCTCGATGGGGACTTCAGGCTCGATGCGAATGTAGACCCCGTTGAGGCTCTCCATGTCTTTGACGACGAGCTGGTCGCCCTCGAAGCGGAACTCGGCGTGCTCGGGTGAGAGATACGCGTCGTTGGCGAAGATCCCGCCGGTGGCCCGACCGATCAGGGAACGGCCCCCGGACAGGGGAAACGATTCACCTTCGGAACCGTCCGGCTGAATCAGCACCAGCCGCGCACGCGCGGCAGCTGGCTGGGAGGCCTCGGCGACTGCGGGCGCCGAGACGCGTTCTTCGGGGGCATCTGCCAAAGCGTCGCCGGAAGCTTCTGCGTGCAGGTCGTCGCCGCACACATGACAGAAACGGAAATTCTCGGGCACCAGCGAACCGCAGTGCGGACACGGCGAGGTCTCGTCGCTGAGCGGGGCGAGTTCAGGTGGCAGCGGGTCTTCCACGGCGACCGGCTTCGACCGGACCGGCTCGACCGGTGTCGGATCCAGCTCGAGCTGCGACGCCGAGGCCAATGCTTCGGCTCGCCCCACTTGCGCCGGCGGTGCGTCCGTAGTTCGGCCCAGCGAGGGTGTACCGCCCGGAGGCGTAGGCGCCGAAAACGACCGCGGCTGAGAGGACTGGCGCGGAAGCTCCGCGCCGCATCCCAGGCAGAACTTGTAGTGGTCCTGGTTTTCCTTGCTGCATCGGGAACAGACGATCACGCCGTCACCTCCACTCGGAGCAGGTTCCTACCCAAGAACAGGTAGTCTCCATGGCTCAGCTCCCGTTCGCCCCGAATGCGAACGTAAGTCCCGTTCTGGGAGTGCTCATCCGCCAGTTGGAGGGATTCCCCCGACATCTCGACTCGGGCGTGCCTGGGCGACATGTGGATGTCGTCCGGGAAATTGATGTCGCAGTCCTCGCGACCGATTTGGAGCGACTGCTCGTGGGCGCAACAGACAATCCCGTCCATGCCCCCTTCGAGCACCTGCGTGACGCGGAACGCGCTCGGGCGCCGCGGCGATGAATAGAAATGCGTCTGGTCAGCCTCGGGGCCCGAGGTGTCTTTGGGCGTCGCGTCGATGCGGAACAATTGTTGGCCGCACATGAAATGGTCACCGATCTGAATCGGTACGGCCGCTCGAATCCGAATGTAGACCCCGTTCAGGCTTCCCTCGTCCCGAACGACGAGCTTCTCGCCTCGATAGAGAAAGTTGGCATGCGCCGGGCTGAGCCAGTTGTCGCTCGGGAAGGGGATCTGGTCGGCTTCGCGACCCGCGACGTGCTCGGTCGCCTGAAGCAGGTAGCTGAGCCCCTCGCCCATTGCTTCGTCCCCACGGACGACGATGAGCCGCGCCTTGCCGGGCATCTGTAGCGCTCCGAAGAACCTCGTCTCGAGCGTCTGCGCTTCGGTGGGCACCCCCGCCCCACAGGCCCCGCAGAACTTGTGTCCGGACGGAACCGCGCTGGCGCACTCCGTGCAGACGTAATTGCGAGCTTGCTCCATGCCCTCGTTCCCCTCTTGGCCCTACCCCGATCGTGCCAAACCTACCGGGAGTTGTAGGCCATCGGATCACCCCTAGTCAATCCGTGCCCGACGCGGCAATTCCTTTCTGCGAGGCGCCTTTGCTTGTCTCGGCGCTGCGACTACCCTCTCGCCGATGGAGCTCCTCGCAGGCGCATTGTTGGAGCGGCCCCCGGGGCCGAAGTACACATCCGAGCTTCGCTTCGCGGAACTTGCACCTCAGAGTCCTCTTCCCAAGCCCGGGACGCTCGCCAAGTGGCGGCAGCAGCTTCCGGACGGGTTCGAGCTGGCCCTGCGCGCACCGGACCCGTGCTGGCAATCGCCTGGGGGGCCGCTGCGGCCGAGTTCCGAGCTCGATGCCGGTCTCGGCTGGCTTTCGGAGGCCGCCGACGCGCTGCAAGCATCGATGATCGTAGTCGCCACCGGCCCGGCGGTGACCACCGGAGCGCGGGACCGGGAGCGGCTCCGCGAGTACTTCAGACGAATTCCTCGCACCGAGGACCGCTTGATCGTCTGGCGGCCATCCGGGCTTTGGGAGCCGGAGACGGTGCAGATGATGGCGAACGTGCTCTCGGTCGTGGGCGGGTTCGACGCCATCGATGACCCGGCGCCGAGCTCGGACGTCTTATATACGTCCTTGCTCGCCGAAGGATTCCGGCGTTCGTTCTCGCACGCACTGCTCCTCGAAGTGCTCGACAAACTCCAAAGCTCCGGGGCGTCGCGCGCGTTCGTCACGGTCGAATCGGGGCACTCGTTTCGAGAAGCACGCTTGCTTCAGGCGCTGTCTGAAGGAGCCGAGTGAGCGCATGGAATGCGAAGATCGCGCGTGTTGACCAGCCCGAGCCCGGGCTCCTGAGTCTTTCGTTCCGAGCCGACGGTCGCAACGAGGTTCTGATCCTCGTCACGCTTCCCGGAGCGCTTGGACTGGGTGTCGTCGAGGAGCGTCCGCGAGGTGCCATCGCCAGCCCAGCGATCACCCAACTCAGGCGGCATATCGAGGGTGCCCGAATTGAAGCCGTGGACATGAGCCGGCGAGCCGCTCGGCTCTCACTCACTCGGGCCGACACCGCGCGCTTCCTGATTGTTTCGCCAAGCAAGCCGTATGGCGCCTGGTGGCTTTGCGAGGTGGACGGCACGATCGTGGTGCGCGCACCTGGTGCGCCGCCGACGGTTCCAGTCGAAGACGAGCACCTCC
>JBGUEF010000460.1:0-2857 GCA_041821485.1 Deltaproteobacteria bacterium | reverse complement strand
GGGTCGTCACAGCAAAAGCGTTTCAGAAGAGCATCTCGCCTGACGCAGGGGAGCCGTTCGGCGAGCGGTTTGCGGACGTTCTGATGACGACGGGGGAAGACCTCCACGTGGCGAGCCTGGTCGTGGCCCTGCTCGGCGCGTACTTCATGCTCAGGGTGAAATCCTCCCGAAAATACGGCTTTTTCTGGCTGACGCTCTGGATGGTGTACGCCCTTGGTCGGGCTGCAATCGGCTTCGTTCGCGGCAATCCGGACGCGATCGCGTACTTCATGCTGTCGTACGCATCACTGGCTGTCTTCGTGATCTTCGCGGCGGGCGTCCTGTTGTCCGCACTCGCAGAGGCCGTACCGAGCAGGCCAAAGCTCGCCCCCGCGCTCGCTACCGTCCTGGCCCTCGCCGCTTCGTTTCAGTTCATTCGTTCGTCGGAAGTCTCGACACTCGCCGACTTCGCAGATACCGACGTGTTCGACGACGGCTTACGTCGTGCGCTGCCCCCGCGCTCGATCGTGTTGGTTCACAACCCGCAGACAATCTTTCGTTACTGGGGTGGTGAGGCGGAAGAGCAGAATCGGCCTGACGTCACGATGATCCCAGTTCCATTGCTAACCTATCCAGGTTTGGTGGATCGCCTGGTGAGGAACGAACCCGAGCTGACCCCACTGTTGCGAAGCTACATGCTCGACGGAGCCCTGAGCGTCCCGGAGCTTCAAAGCTTGGCGACATTGCGGCCCGTATACGTCGAGATGGACGTGCGGGTGACGCGAGACATGATGGAGCTCCTGGTCCCCGAACATCTATATCATCGCGTTTTGACGGCGGACACGACAGAGACCGACGAGGCGCAGGCCATGCACAGGCACGCGACGCTCTGGGGCGACCTCTACCAGCGCATCGGGCAGCCGATCGACGAGCACACGAAGGCACAGTTGCTTTGGCGCCACTACGCCGATTCTCTGTATTTTGCAGGGGTTGGCGACACCAACGCCGCTCTGCGAACCGTTGCCGCAGGCCTGGCGTTGAATCCCTACGCCCAGGAGCTCCTGCTGATGCAAGAGGCGCTGAAAGCTGCCCCGCCGGGCGAGCCCGTCGATATCACGCCGTTCACGATCCGCTGACGGCGAAGGCTAGCGCGCCTGGCGTTCGGCTCGGCGCGCCCGCCGATACACTTCGTAGAGGCTCTGTCGGACTTTGGCGGGGACGCTCTGTCGCAAGTCGATCTTCCAAGCCTCGTGCTGCTTGACGAGAACGACCGACTGGAGCTCGGGCGAAGCGGACGCGGCGCGCACCTTGGCGACGTCGCCCTCGGCCGTGATCTGCAGCTCACCTTTACCGGCCACAAGCTGTCCGAACACGAACCCGCCTAGCGCGTGATCGTGCTCCCCTTGCCAATCTGAAAAGCAACTTTGGAAGAGCTGCTTGTCGAGGAGCTCGAATCGCTCGCGGGCTTGCAAGCGCCGTCGTGCCTCGTCTTGAGAGATGTCCTGAACACCGTACGCGCGGAACAACGAGTCAATCGTCGTGCTCGGGGATTCGAAACCCGTAGGCACAGGTTCGCTCTTGCAGGACCCACAGGACGCAATGACGAACACGGCTACGGCGGCGAAAATCCTCGAACGCACCCGGCTGTTATTGCCCTGTTTTTCGCCACTGTCTAACTATTGACGGGCCGTTCACCGTGCTTAACTTGCGGTGAAATGCGACTCGACAGACTGACCACCAAAACCCGCGAGGCCTTGGTTGCCGCCCAGCAGAACGCGGCGGATCGGGGCAATCCCGAAGTGTACCCTGAGCACCTGCTGCTCGACCTTCTCGCTCAGGCCGGCGGGCTCGCCCCCGCAATTCTCGGGAAGGCGGGCGCCGATCTGCAGGGCCTGATTCGCGCTCTCGGCGCAGTCCTGGATCGCATGCCCAAGGTGGCCGGCGGCGCAGAGCCGGGAATCTCGTCACGGCTTCGTGACGTGCTCAACAATGCTTGGAAAGAAACCGAAGCGCTCAAGGACGAATACACCTCCGCCGAGCACTTCCTTCTCGCTGCGTATAGCGACAGCCAGCTCAAGAAGGCGCTCGAAGCGCAAGGGGTCGATCGCGCGAAACTGCTGCAAGCCGTGCAAGAGGTGCGCGGAAGCCAGCGGGTGACGGACCCGGATCCGGAAGGGAAGTTCCAAGCCCTCGAGAAGTACACGACCGACATCACGGAGGCAGCGCGGCAGGGAAAGACGGACCCGGTGATCGGACGCGACGAAGAGATCCGCCGCGTCATGCAGGTTCTCTCACGCCGGACCAAGAACAACCCGGTGCTCATCGGTGAGCCCGGCGTCGGCAAGACCGCGATCGCCGAAGGGATCGCACACCGGATCGTTCAAGGAGATGTTCCGGAAGGCCTCCAAAACAAGAAGTTTCTCTCGCTGGACCTGGGCGCAATGGTTGCGGGGTCGAAGTACCGGGGCGAGTTCGAGGAACGCCTGAAGGCGGTCCTTCAAGAGATCGAATCGGCGAAGGGAGAGATCATCCTCTTCATCGACGAGCTGCACACCCTGGTCGGAGCAGGCGCTGCCGAAGGCTCAATGGATGCGAGCAACATGCTCAAGCCGGCCTTGGCGAGAGGCGAGCTGCGATGCGTGGGCGCAACCACGCTCGACGAGTACCGCAAGCGCATCGAAAAAGACGCCGCGCTCGCGCGACGCTTCCAGCCCGTCTTCGCTGGCGAGCCCTCGGTGCCCGAAACGATCGGAATCCTGCGTGGCCTCAAAGAGCGTTACGAGATTCACCACGGCATCCGTATTCAAGATTCCGCGATCGTCGCGGCGGCAACGCTGAGCCACCGGTACATCACGGACCGCTTCTTGCCAGACAAGGC
>JBGUEF010000459.1:0-2876 GCA_041821485.1 Deltaproteobacteria bacterium | reverse complement strand
CATGGACGCCAACCCAGGCAAAGTGCTCCAGGTTTCCGGCGGCGGTTCGGGAACCGGGCTCGCCGCCTTGATCAATGGCACGGCAGACCTCGCGAACGCGAGCCGCCCCATCAAGGACAAAGAACGCAAGCAGCTCATGAAGCATCGTGGCGCCGAGGCGCAAGAGTTCCGCGTCGCGCTGGACTCCCTTGCCGTCTATGTCCCCGCCGCAAACAAGATCGAAGCGCTCACGATTCCGCAGCTCAAAAAGATCTACCGAGGCCAGACCACGAACTGGAAAGACGTCGGTGGCGAAGACCTGCCCATCATCCTCTACAGCCGGGAAAACAACTCGGGCACCTACGCCTACTTCAAGGAGCACGTGCTCGACAACGAAGACTTCGCCGCGACCGCGCAGACCCTGCCTGGCACCGCGGCAGTCATCAACGCGGTGAGCAAGGACGTCGGCGGGATTGGCTACGGCGGAATCGCGTATTCCGAGGGCGTTCGCACGGTCAAGGTGGCCCCGGCCGACGGTGACCCCATCGAGCCGACCATGGAGAACGCCACGAGTGGCAAGTACCCGCTGTCGCGCTTTCTCAACATCTACAGCGCTGGCGAACCTTCCGGAATCGCAAAGGAATATCTGGAATTCGTGCTCTCGCCCAAGGGCCAGGCAGTCGTCGAGGGAGTCGGCTACTACCCGCTTCCCAAGGAAGCCACCGCGGCCGCCGAGTGACCGAGCAGGTGCTCGACGCAGGTGATCCCCGCGCCCCCGCCGCGAGCAGCGGGCGGCGGATCACCGCTCGTCCGCGTCGGGCCAGGTCGAAGCTGGCGAGCTCGTTCAAGACACCGCTTTGGCACCGCGTCGCCGAACGCACGATCGCGGTGATGGCGCTTGCAGCCATCGCGGCAATCGCGCTGATCTTCATCTTCATCGCGCGCGAGGCCGTGCCGATGTTCTGGGAGGTGGAGTTCGCTGAGGAGGTCGAGCTTCGAGACCTCTTCCTCTCGAAGGAGTGGAGCGGCTACGACGAGCCTGTCTTCATTTGGCAACCAGTCGGCGAGCCCGCCAAGTTCAACGTCGTTCCGCTCTTCGTGGGGTCGCTCAAGGTGACGTTGCTTGCGATGTTGATGAGTGTCCCGCTTGGAATCGGCTGCGCCATGTTCATCGCGTTGTATGCGCCGAGAGCGGTCCGCGAGGTGGTGAAGCCCGCGATCGAGCTCTTGGCTGGCATCCCATCCGTCGTGCTTGGCTTCTTTGCACTGATGGTGCTGGCGTCGTGGGCGCAGGCTACGTTCGGCTTTCGCTTCAGATTGAACGCGGTGGTCGCCGCGATCGGCCTGGCCCTCACGATCGTTCCGGTGATCTTCACCATTGCCGAGGACGCCATCCAAAGCGTCCCTCAAACTCTGACCGAGGCCGCGTTGGCACTCGGCGCGAGGAAATATCAGGTCGCCCTGCGGGTCGTTCTACCCGCCGCATTACCCGGAATTGCAGCCGGTGTCGTCCTAGGCTTTGGCCGGGCAATCGGTGAGACGATGATCGTGCTGATGGCGTCGGGCAACGCCGCCATCATGGAGTTGTTCGACTTCACCACCAGCGTGCGAACCGTCACCGCCACCATCGCCGCCGAGCTCGGTGAGGTCGCTCAAGGCGACCCACACTGGCGCGTGCTCTTCTTGCTCGGTGTCATGCTCTTCGGAGTGACATTTGTCCTCAACATCGTCGGGGACCTAGCCATCCAGAAGCTCCAGAAGAAACTGACGGCGGAGTAGTGCAACATACCAAGAAAGACTGGTTGCTCGCTGGCCTGACGGGAATCTCCCTCGCGGTGATCCTCTTGCTCCTCGCAATCCTGCTCGGACAGATCGTCTGGCATGGGGCGCCCGTCATTTCGGCTGAGTTCCTTACCGAGAAGCCGGGCCCCGACATGATCAGCGGCGGGATCTGGCCGGCGATCTACGGCACTGTCTTCATGACGCTCCTGATGACGCTAGCCGGCGTGCCCGTCGGCATCGCGACCGCGATCTACTTGAGCGAGTACGCATCCCCGCGTTCGCGGATGGCTAAGCTGGTTCGCATCGCAGTGAACAACCTGGCCGGCGTTCCCTCGATCGTGTTTGGCCTGTTCGGCCTGGGTTTTTTCATCATTTTCGTCGGGGGAAGCATGGACGCACTCTTCTACGACGACCCGAGGCCGGTCTGGGGTAAGCCCTCGATCCTCTGGGCATCATTGACCCTTGCCGTGCTGACCTTGCCGGTGGTGATCGTCACCACGGAAGAAGCCTTGCGCACGGTCCCTCGCGAGCTTCGCGACGCCTCCCTGGCTCTCGGCGCGACGCGCTTCCAGACCGTCTACAAGATCGTCCTCCCCAACGCGAAGGGCGGAATCCTGACGGGCGTGATCCTGGCTGTCAGCCGCGGCGCGGGCGAGGTTGCTCCGATCATCTTCTGTGGCGCGGCGAATTTCCTTCCGTATCTACCAACCGACCTGCGCGATATGTTCATGCACCTCGGGTATCACGTCTACGCGTTGGCCACGCAGTCGCCGAACGTCGACGCCGCACGGCCGACACTCTTTGGCACGGTGCTCGTCTTGCTCGTCCTCACGTTCTCGCTCAACCTGCTGGCGGTGATCATTCGCGCCCGTTCGCGTGCTGCACTTCGACCATGAGCGAATCCAAAGAAGCGGTTGCCGAAACTCCCCTGAACGTGAAGATGGAGACGAAGAACGTCAACGTCTTCTACGGGACGAACCATGCGATCCGAGACGTCGACCTCGACATCGCCGATCGCAGTGTGACCGCGCTGATCGGCCCATCGGGTTGCGGCAAGAGCACGTATTTGCGGGCCCTGAACCGAATGAACGACACGATCGACAGCTGCCGTGTCG
>JBGUEF010000458.1:0-2878 GCA_041821485.1 Deltaproteobacteria bacterium | reverse complement strand
ACCATGAAAGACGGCCGCCGCTGGAGCTCGGCCGACGCGTTTCTGAGCCCCGACGTGCGGAGGCGAAGCAACCTCAGCATCGTACTCAACGCCGCAGCGCGGCGAGTTCTTCTCGACGGCAAGCGTGCGACTGGGATCGAATACCAGGACCGCAAAGGGGAGGTGCAGCAGGTTCACGCCACGCGCGAGGTCATCCTGGCGGCGGGCGCCTACAACTCGCCACCCCTGCTCGAGATGTCCGGCATTGGAGGTTGCGACGCACTCGATGCAATTGGCGTCGAGCTCGTTCACGAGCTCGAGGGGGTAGGCGAAAACCTGCAGGACCACATCCAGCTCTGGGTGCAGTACGGGGTGAAAACTAAGAAGACGCTCTCGGAAGACGGCAAGTTCCCGAAGGTCGTCCTCAACGTCTTCCGGTACCTGCTTACGAAGACCGGGCCACTTGCGATGCCGGCTGCAAACGTGGGCGCGTTCATCAGCTCCGAAGATGGCGGCCGGCCGATCTTTCAGCTCCACTTCACGCCCGGAGCGGGCGGGATGGATGACAAGGGCAACATGGTCGCCACTCCGGAGCCCGGCGTGAATTCCACCGTTTGCGTCATCCGCCCGACCTCGCGAGGTAGCGTGCACGCGCGAAGCAGCGACCCCAAGGAGCCGCCGAAAATCATCCACAACTACCTTTCAACCGAGCAGGACAAGAAGCTCAGCATCGAAGGCTTCAAGCTTCAGCGGCGGATCTACGAATCCGAGGTATTTCAGGAGCACGCCACCCATGAAATCCTCCCCGGGCCCTCGGTTCAGACCGACGAGGAGATCCTCGACTTCTGGCGAAAGGAAGCCATGAGCACCTATCACCCCGTGGGCAGCGCAAAGATGGGCGCGGCGGACGATCCCAGCGCGGTCGTCGACAACGAGCTCCGTGTCCATGGCATCGAAGGCCTTCGCGTGGTGGACTGCTCGGTCTTCCCCCTCATTCCCTCCGGCAATACCCATGCGCCCGTGGTTGCGGTTGCGGACAGGGCCGCCGACTTGATTCTCGGCAAGCCCGTGCTTCAACCTGGCGCATAGGTGCCGCGCCCCGAACCACTCACTGACCTCGGAGCTTGCTTGGTCACCGGCGCTGCTGGTTTCCTAGGCAGCCATTTGGTTAAGGCCCTTCTCGACGAGGGCCTGTCGGTGCGGGCCGTGATTCGCAACACCCCCCTCGAGCTCGAGCACCCGAATCTCGAGATCGTTCGTGGCGCGGTCGAAGACACCGAGCGCATGATCGAGCTCTGCAAAGGGATCGACACCGTGTTTCATACGGCTGCTCATCTCGCCCTCTTGGGAGGCGCGGCTGCGCCCCCTGCCTATCGGCAAGCCGCCTACGATGCGAACGTAGGCGGTGTCCAGAACCTGATCGATGCATGCCTTGCCCAGGGTGTCAGCCGCTTCGTGCACACCAGCTCGATCGACGTTTGCTTCAACTCCGAAGAAGACGTCGAGATGGACGAACACACGCCGTACGCCACCAACATGAGCTGCCTCTACACCGAGACCAAGATCGAAGGAGAGAAGCTCGCCCTCGCAGCGAACGGCAAGGGGAGCTTGCTCACGACGGTCCTACGACCTGACGGTATCTATGGGCCGGGCAACAACGTCATGCTCGACGGGATCTTCGAAGAGCTCACCAAGGGCCGGCTCGTCATGACCATTGGTTTCCCGGGGGCGCTTCACGATCACATCTACGTCGACAACCTGGTGCACGCCGAGATACTCGCCGCAAAACACCTGGTTCCGGGCAATCCGGTATGCGGCAAGGCGTACTTCGTCACCGACAACCACCGCCTTCACCTGTTCGAGTTCATGCGCCCTTTGATCGAAGGGCTCGGCTACAAGATGCCGAGGATCAACATCCCGTATCGCCCCGTGCTGCTGTTCGCGCGCCTCTGGCAGTACCTGCATTTCCGAATCGGCCTGCCGGCGCCTATCTTCGCCCCCCACGAGATCCGCAAGCTGGCGATCTCCCACTGCGCCACCAGCGCGGAGGCCAAACGCGACTTCGGCTACGACCCATCCGTCACCCCAGAGCAGGCCATGAGCCGCTGCCTTTCCTACTATAAGGAGAGACTCACCCGCCTCCGCGCTCTCCCACCCCCCCAATAGCCCCAAAAAGGGGTCAGTCCCCTTTTTTCAGGGGTTAAGGAGGGCCCATTCTCGAGCATTAACCCTTTGAAAAAGGGGACTGTCCCCTTTTTGGAAGTTGTTGATTGAAAGTGCTTGACCAGTTTCGGGAAGGCCGCTAAAGAAGGCGTCCGTTTGCGGAGGAAGCTGGGGACGGGAACCAACAAAACGGAGTAGTTTTCAGGGTTTAGGCCCACGCAAGCTCCGAAAACGGTTCGCCGAAACGACTTCCGAAGCTCTTTGACAGTTTGCGAGAATACACGGGGCACTAGCTCAGGTGGTTAGAGCGCACCCCTGATAAGGGTGAGGTCGCTAGTTCGAGTCTAGCGTGCCCCACTGATATGGACGGGGCTGTAGCTCAGTTGGGAGAGCACCGGCTTTGCAAGCCGGGGGTCAGGGGTTCGAGCCCCCTCAGCTCCACCAGTAACACCCACCCCCTCCCCCGGGCTCCTCCACTAAAGGGACCCTCCGGGTCCACCCTTCGGGTCCAGGGGTATTGCCAACAGTCCTTTGAAGATCCAGTCTTGATTCCTTCGGTCGGCAGCGCACCACGCGCAATCGACCCGAGTAATCAAGTTTCAACGCTCGATTTCTCGCAGTCTTTGACAACTGAATATTCTGTAGAAATTTTCTCTTTCTAGCCGTAACTGTGACCAGGCTCTTCTTTCGAACCCTGGTCTCGAGTTGCGAAGGTGTCCTGCCATAAAGACTTTCC
>JBGUEF010000457.1:0-2889 GCA_041821485.1 Deltaproteobacteria bacterium | reverse complement strand
CGGGTCCCGCTCGCGAGCACGTGCGTCGCGAGCCGTTCTCCGGTGATCCAGTTGCCGTGCCCTGGGTCATTCCCTCGTTTTAAGTACTCCGATCAGGTCTAGGCGGTCGAGCTTCCTCCGTACCAATAGCGCGCTGGCGATCCCCGACGCTAGAACCACTGCTACCGAGAAGGCGTAGGTTTGGTTCGAGATCATGAATGGCATTCGGAAGAGCTCGGGGTCTGCCCATGATGCGATGAGGGCCTTGGCGCCGATTGTTCCTAGGAAGAGGCCTAGGGGGATGGCGATCGCGATTTGCACGGCCTGTTCGCCGAGCAGGATTGACGAGATCTCGCCGCGCGTGAATCCGAGCACGCGCAGGGTCGCCAAGTCCCGGCCTCGCATAGACACGCTCACGCGTGCGTTGTTGTAGACGATCGAGATGGCGATAGCGGTTGCGAACAAGGTCATAATGAACGTCATGACGTTCATCGTTTCGTCGGTTTGTTTCTCGAAGCTGGCGATTGCATCGCTCTTTCGGGACACGGCCTGAATAGCAGGGATTTCGTTGAGCCGGGATTGAACCTCAGTCTCCATGGGCGCACTGATCCGAAGCAGCGCCGACGAAAACCTGGGAGACTCCCGCAGTAGCCGATGCAGATTCGTCTTCGACACGTACCCCTGAAGACCGAAGCCTTCCTCGATGAGTCCAGCTACCGTCAGCTCTCTCATCCCGCGGTCTCCCTCCTTGAGCTCGATCTCAATCCTGTCGCCTGCTTCGACACCGAGGATCTCGCCGAGAACGCTGGTGAGCAGTACGCCTTCCTCGGGGATGGGCACCTGCTTGAAATCGAGGCTGAACAGCTGGCGCAGGCGCGCGTCCTTTGGGATGCCGATGAGTATCGTGTCGCGCCAGTGATGCCCTGAGCGCATCCGAACGGCCGTCATTCGAATCCCCTCGACCTCTTCGACACCTGGCACGTGCGCGAGATAGCGGAGGCCGCGCTCGGGCATCGCATCGAGGAAACTCACCGTGAGGTCTTCGCGTTGCTGGCGTTCGAACTGCACCTGCATCATCGGGCCGTATGCGTCGTAGCCAAATCGACCCAGGATCACGATCGACAGCGCGAGCGCGATCCCGAGAGAAGACAACGCGGTCCGTCCTGGACGGCGCCAAATCTCACGGAACACCATCAGGACGGTTTGCCTAAACCACTTGGTCCATCCCCATCGCTCGATCGCGGAAGTCTTGTACCTCGTCGGCGCGGGCGGACGCATGGCATCCGCGGGGGGAAGGAGCACCGCCGCGCGGACGGCCAGCGAAGCGCCCAGCGCGCCGGCAACGAAGCTGAATAGAATCGCGTTCGTACTGACCGTCAGATCGACCCGCTGCGGCATCTCCGGAAGTCGAAAGAACTCCGCGTACATCGCGAGCATCCCTTTGCCTAACCAGACGCCCAACCCCAGGCCAATCAGGGCCCCGACGCTCACGATGACCGCTACCATCTTGAAGTAGTGGAGGGCGATGCTCTCGTTCCCGTAGCCCAATGCCTTCAGGACCGCGATCTGCGGACGCTGCAGCGTGACCAATCGGCTGAACACGACATTGAGCAGGAAAGCGGCGACGCCGAGGAAGACTCCCGGAAGAAAGATGACGAGGGTTTCAATACCTTGAATTTCGCTCGTCAAGATCGAGTGAGAGAGCTGGTGCTCTCGCGCGAGCGCGCCGAGCCCACCGTACGGTACGAGCACCCGGTCGATCGCGCCCAGGACTGCGTCCTCGTTGGCGCCGGGCTCGAGCTTCACGGCCATGTCGTTGAAGGCCCCCTCCATTTGATAGGCGGCCGCGATCGCGTCCTCGAGCATCCACATCGGCGTGAAGCGCGCGTCGTCCGGCATGAGAAGGCCCGTGTCCACGGCAAATACGTACTCAGGCGACAGCGCGTGCCCCACGATCAGGAGCTCCCGAAGCTTGCCGTTGATCACCGCCGAGAGATGGTCTCCAGGTTCGAGCCCGTGCGCGTCGGCGAAAGGCTCGTTGATCAACACCTCGTCGTAATGTCCTGGCCGTAGGTTACGCCCCGAGCGCAGGACCAGCCCGTTGAGGGGCGCCTTGCCGGTTGACGGGACGGAGATGAGGTCGCCCCGGGCGGGCGAAATGAGATCGTCCATCGGCAAGCGCACTCGCTCCACGATCCGTGGGTACGCACGAGCCACCCCTGGAAGCTCAGCTATTTGCCGCGCGACGGACTTGGGGGCTCGCTCGAGGTGTACGAACACGTCGGCAAAGCGATTCGTCTCATAGTAGAGGTCACGCGAATCATAGAGTGCTCGCCAGGCACTTTGGAGCGAAATGTAGCAAGCCACTCCGGAAGCCACCACGATTGCAATGGTCAGCGCCTGGCCGCGAAGCCGAATCACTTCGCGAAAGAGCTTGCGGTCGAGGACGCTCACAGCCCTTCGTTACTTCGGCCTCTTGCCGACCGGAAGACCGTGAGATTCGATTTGCTTGCGCAGCCGCTCGAGAAGAGCCCCGGACCATCCTTTGGAGGCCTCGGCGCAAGCCGGCTCATGCGCCGCGTCGTTTGCGCGCTCGACGCAGGATTTGTAATACGTCTGCGCCCAAAGAAGCTCATCGTTGTTCTTGCGCAAGCCGTGCTTCAGACCCTGCACGTATCCATAGTCATAGATCACGAAGAGCACTTTCCGGACGAGCGCAGGGTAGACTGACTCCATCGAGAGGGCGATGATCTTCTCTCGTCCCTGGCTGTATGACGGGCCTAGTAGCTTGGGTTCGACGGTCGACACCTGGTGGCATGCCTTGACCGGTCCGTCCGCGAAAGGCGCGCCCGTCTTGCAGCCCTTGGCCCTCGCGAGCTCGATATAGTAGCCGTGGATCGTCTCCCAGCG
>JBGUEF010000456.1:0-2893 GCA_041821485.1 Deltaproteobacteria bacterium | reverse complement strand
AACGCGTCTCCGTCGTAGACAGAAAACGCGACCGACGTATTGTGGCTCGACTCACTCACCCGGATCCCCCATTACAAATCTTCCACAGATTTCAGCATCTCGGGAATAAAATGCTCTCGAATCTGAATCAGGGACGCTCGACGACCGCGGCGACGCACGATCAATTGCTCGCCGTCGGGCCGTACCAAGTCGCCTGTGACCAGGTCATCTTCGAAGTCGTAGGTCGTCTCCGAGGCCGGTTCGCTCTGGGCTTGCACGGCCGTTGCCCAGAGGCCTGTGACTGCGATTAGTGCAGCAAAAACAAGTGCTTGTAAGATGAACTTCGAAATCGCTTTTTCCATGATTCGTCCTTAACCCGTGACCTGCATGGCCTCGACTGAGATGTCGATGTTCTGCATGCGCCCGGGCCGACACTTGGGCGCACCGCGCTTGTTGCTCGACTTCTGAGCGCAACGATTGTTTACGTCCTGCACGCTCGAACGGAATTCGGTTTGCTTGCCAGCCCGGTTCAGGAACTCGGTAAAGTACCCCTTGGCCTTCTTGAGGTCGCTGACCGAGCCCGACATGTAGTCCTGGTAGAGCACACCGAGGTTGAAGTAGGCCTCGGGACGCTTGGCATCCAGCTGCTTGGCGCGCTGGTACTGGGTTTCCGCCTCCTCGAAACGCTCGAGGCCTCGGAGCGCAGTCCCGAGCCCGATGACGGCATCGTAGTTGTTCGGTTCGAGCTCCACCGCGCGAGCGAACGCCTTACGGCCGTCCTCGTACCCACGGAACGAGATCGTGACCTCGCCGAAGTTCATCTGCGCCTCGAAGAGATCCGGATCGAGCGTGATAGCCCTCTGGAAGAATCGAAGCGCCGAGATCACGTCGCCCTTGTAGACCTTGATCAGGCCCCAGGTGTTGTAGATGGGCGCGTAGTCCGCATCGAGCATCTGCGCCTGCCGGCACACGACCTCAGCGAGATCGAGCTCAGCCGCGTTGCCCTTGCGCCCGCGGTCGTAGTGAAGAAGCGCCATCTGGTTGAAGGCGGACAGGTAGTCGGATTCGATGGCCAGCGCGCGTCGAAGGTTCTTGAGCGCCTCTTCGCTCTGGCCCTGTGCCCGCTGCACGATCGCGAGATTGGTGTACCCCGAGGTGCACTGTGGGTCGTCCTTGATCGACTGCTCGAACGCGGACTTCGCCTGGGCGGTGCGCCCGCTCTGTAGGTCGCGGAGTCCGAGACCCACCCGTGCCTTGCAGAACTTCGAATCGGCCTTGAGGGCCTCGTCGTAGTGCTTGTAGGCGCCGGAGTCCCCGCAGCGAGACAAGGAGAGGCCCGCCATGTAGTGCGCCTCGGCAAAGCTGCCTCCCTGTGCGTCGGCAGCGCGCTCGAAGGACTTCTCCGACGCGCTGCACTTGGCGGAGGTCCATCCGCTCTGCTCGTTGGCCTCGAACTCGTCGAGGGCAGACTCCCACTTGCCGTGCGCCTTCTTGCTGACGGCATTGCCGTCCGCAGTCGTGATCGCTTCGCCCCCCGCCGTGCGCGCAACATCCGCCGACGGCGTGGTCGTCTTCTTGGACGTTGTGCTCTCTCCACCGCAACCCACGATGAGCGCAATGGCAATGAGCGTTACTTTATGACTTCCCATCACGGCTCCTCCCTCTTGGCAACCGCATCTTGCGTATTCAACCGCTGCTGATTGATCGCGCCGAGATCCACTGCGCCAGGATCACCGACCGTGGCCTTGACGTAGTTGGGTTCCCCTCGAAGCTCAGCCGCGACCGGATACTTCCTCGGATTGAGCCCGTTGAGCTCCTGCTCACACGACCGCGACCACTCGTTGAACCAGCGAACCTGCGTCGCGGTCTTGAGGCAGAACTCGAACTTGTCGATCGCCTGGCGCTGCAGCGGCTCGGACACGTCGTCCAAGGCCCCCACATAGATGTCGAACAAACCAGGGTCTTTTTCGATTTCTTTTGGAATCGGCGCGTCGCGGAACTCGTCTACGAAGCTTCGGTACATCTCGCCGGTCCGCGAAGCGGCCGCGATCTGCCAGGGCGCCGACTTCATCTGAACGCCGTCAGCATTGACCGTCATCTTCGCGACCTTCGCGTAGTCGGCCTCGGCCGCCCGAAGCACGGTCTGCTTGCGATTCACCCACTTCTTGAACTCGGTATCCGACCACTTCTTCACGCGAGCCATGCTCTTGCCCCCGCGATACTGCGGGAACGCGACCTTCTGGAACTCCGCAAATTTGTACTCCGACAGGTAGAACTGCGACTCCGCCGCGCTGTCGAGCGCCTGGCGAATGTACAGAACCTTATTTTCCTTGGATGTGTCGTTGAGCGCGCGGATTCGCTTGGGCGCGCCCGTGGTCCAACCCTTCACGGCCGCCTGGAAATGCTTCCGAGCCTCACTCTTCTTGTTGAGCTCCCAGAACGCCCGACCAATGGCCGTGTTCGCCTGGATCAACTGATGAGGCGCGCCGACCTTGCCGTACTTCTTCAAGTAGTCGCGATAGTGCGAGATGACCTCGAACCAGCGCTTCTGCCGTTCGTAAATCGAGCCGATCGAGAACATGACCTGCGAGGTCTGCCGCGGAAGCTTTCGCTTGTAGTTGCGGGCAAACAGGTCCGAATCCTCCATGGCGGCCTTGTCGTCGCCGAGTCCGATGCGGAAGAACGTCGCCTGCTCCAAGCCTTCAATGGCGTTCGGGCACACTCCGTTTTTCTTGTCCTCGGCGCTGCATCGTGTGCCGTCCTCACCTGGGAACTTCCGGGCGAACTGCTCGTAGTACTTCGCCGCCTGCTCGTAGTACGCCAGCGCCTGGAAGTTCTGGCCGATCAGGTAGACTGCCTTCTTGGAAAGCTTACTCTCGGGAAAGCGTTCGATGAGCACGGTGCGCACCTGAAT
>JBGUEF010000455.1:0-2895 GCA_041821485.1 Deltaproteobacteria bacterium | reverse complement strand
ACGAGATCCTGAACCGCGAGGTCGTGGCGGAGCGAGATCGCTTCTTCATGGCGATGCTGAAGCGCGTCGGGATCGAGAAGGGCAAGCCGTTCAACCCAACTCCGAGGCAGAAGAAGCTCCTCGAACAAGCGGCGTTCGTCGGAGAGGCGATGGCCAAGGCCAACGATCTGGCGAAGCGCTCGACCAAGCCCTACTGGAAGGGTGCGAACTGGAAGATCGCACTCGGCCTTGATCCGACACAGCGCATGGAGAACTACGACCAGCTCGATGAACGTGCGGAATGGATGTATGAGGCCGTCACGACTTCGGCGGGAATGGTCACCACGACGCCGGGGCTCGGCTCGGTGTATCTCGCGTCCTACGCCGACAAGGACGGGAACTGGTTGGACGGTGCCAAGTCCTACAAGTTGCATGTAACCGCCAACCCACCTGCGGAGCAATTCTGGTCGGTCGCGGTCTACAGCTGGGACACTCGCACGCTGATCGACAATGAGCAGAAGCGAGCGGCCCAATCCTCTCGGCAGGATCTCATCAAGAATGCCGACGGCTCGTTCGACCTCTACTACGGCCCCACGGCACCGAAGGGCAAAGAGAAGAACTGGGTCCAAACCATTCCCGGTCAAGGCTGGTGGGTCTATCTGCGCTTCTACGCCCCGACGAAGGCCTACTTCGACAAGAGCTGGCGAATCGGAGATTTCGAGAAGCTCAAGTAGGTCTCGCTCGACGAGCTGGTCAGAAGGACGAGACCTCTCCCCGTCGCCCTTTCGACAAAACCTGTAAGATGCCCCGTGCGAAGAGGTTGAAATGAGTAACAAACAAATCGCCTATGTTGGACGACACGCCGCGCTGGTTTCGCTCGCCTTGCTGGTTGCCTGTCAGGGAGGCGACAAGGCCAAAGATGCGTCGGCTCCGGAGGCGCCAGACGCCGCCCCCGCACCTGCAGACGCGCCTCCGAGCGAGCCCCAGGTCGCAGACACGCCCTCAGGGCCGTCGCCTGTCGGGGAGCCGGGGCGCGCTTCGGACACACCCAACCCGCTGAAGAACGTCTACTTCGGTGAGCAGCATCTGCACACGGCGAATTCACCGGATGCGTTCGCCATGGGCACCCGGAACACGCCGGACGACGCGTACAACTTTTGCAAAGGCAAGGCGATCAAGAAGTCCACCACGGGCGCGATGGTGCAGAAGCGGACGCCTTACGACTGGTGTGCGGTGACCGACCACGCGTACCTGATGGGGCTGCTCCCACTGACGCTCGACCCCAAGGACCCGCTGTCGAAAACCCCAATCGGCAAGCTGATTGCCACGGGTAATCCGAAGGACATGGACAGCGCCTTCGGCCTCATGATGCAGGCGATTCAGGCGGGCGGCTCGCCCAAGGGCTTCGACAGCCTCGAGCTGCAGAAATCGGCCTGGGATCGTCACAAGGAGATCACCAACAAGCACAACGACCCGGGGAAGTTCACGACCCTGATCGCGTTCGAGTGGACCTCGATCCCCTACGGTCAGAACTTGCATCGCAACGTCTTCTTCCGCGACGACAAGGGGCCCGACGTCACCTTCTCGGCGGTGGATTCGGACAAGGAGGAGGATCTGTGGACCTACCTCGAGACCCAACGCAAGATGGGCCACGAAGTCTTTGCGATTCCCCACAACGGGAACGTCAGCAACAGCATGATGTACAACCCCAATACGTCGAACGGGGTGGCCATCGACAAGGCCTGGGCCGCGCGGAGGGCCCGCAACGAGGTCGCGACGGAGATCATCCAGACCAAGGGGCAATCGGATACCCACCCGGCCCTGTCTCCCTATGATGAGTTCGCCGACTTCGAGCTGTTCCGGCATCTGCTCGGCACAGGCGGGGTCCGCGGCAAAATAGACTTCAGCTACGTGCGTCAGGCGCTGATCAATGGCGTCGGCTTCCAAGAGGCCATTGGCGCCAACCCGTTCAAGTACGGCATCGTGGCCGGCGCCGATGCGCACACTGGCTTCTCCGACAACGAGGAATTCAATTACACCGGGGTCCACGGCGTGAACGACGACACCCCCGAACGTCGCCTCTCCGGAGCAGGCCAGACGGCCGGTGAAGCGGCATTCGTTTTTGGGACGCCGGGCGCAACCGGTGTCTGGGCTCCCGAGAACACGAGAGAGGCGATCTTCGACGCCATCAAGAGCAAGGAGACCTTCGGTACCTCGGGCCCACTCATTCGGCTGCGCTTCTTCGGTGGCTGGAGCTACCCGGACAACCTCGTCAAGGACGACAAGTTCATTGAGAAAGCCTACGCCGGCGGCGTCCCGATGGGCGGAGACTTGCCTGTGAAGCCCAAGGGCGCCAAGGCGCCGACGTTCGCGGTCTGGGCACTGAAAGACCCGGCGAGCGGCAACCTCGACCGCGTGCAGATCATCAAGGGCTGGTACCAGAACGGCTTCGGTCGCGAGGAGGTCTACGACGTGGCGTGGTCGGACGACCGCAAGCCGGCGGGCAAGTACGGAGAGGTAGTTCAGATGGTGACCACCGACGGCTTTCGCGTCTGGACAGTCGAGCGCGAGATCCCGGCTGGCCAGCTGCCGCCGGTCGGGAATACGGTCGACGTCAAGAACGCCACCTACACCAACAGCATCGGCGACAGCCAACTCATGGCGGTCTGGACCGACCCGGACTTCGATGCGTCGCAGCACGCGGTCTACTACGTGCGGGTCATAGAAATCCCTACGCCACGCTGGTCGACCTACGACGCAAAGTCGCTTGGACGCCCGCTTCCTGAGGGCGTTCCAGCGAGCATCCAGGAACGCGCCTGGTCCTCGCCGATCTACGTCGACACCGCCGGGAGCAGGTGAGCGATCGCAGCTGCTCGGAAGAAGCTGATTTGAGGAAGAGGAGCACCTGATCCATGG
>JBGUEF010000454.1:0-2900 GCA_041821485.1 Deltaproteobacteria bacterium | reverse complement strand
GCGTTGCGAACCGCGCAGAGAGGGCCTTTGTTTCGGCTATGCTCTCGGTGACTGACGCCTCGAACGCACTAACCAAACTCTGCCAAGGAGAAACTCGTGTCTGAGAAACTGAACGGAGCACAAGCGTTCTTCAAGACCCTCGTTGACGGCGGCATCGACACCGTTTTCGGTTGCCCCGGCACATCGGAGATGCAGATCATCGAAGAGCTTGGCCAGACCGAGATGAGGGCCGTCCTGGGACTGCAGGAGAATGTGGTCACCGGCATGGCGCACGGCTACGGCGTGATGGCCGACAAGCCCTCGCTAGTACTGCTGCACGTGGCCTGCGGCATCTCCAACGGTCTGTCTGGCCTCCACAACGGCCGGCGCGCCGGGGCTCCCATGGTGGTGTTCGCGGGTGGAGTTGCGGCCAACCATGAGGTCAACAATCCCGAGCACCAGATGCTGCTGCGCCCGCATCAGATTGCCGAAGCAGCGGTTGACTGGAAGCGCGAAGCCCTCACGTCCGATCTTCTCGCAGACGCGGCGGCTGCTGCCGTCCAGGCGGCGAATCAAGGCAACGGCAAGGTCGCGATGGTCTTCGGCCCGGCCCAGACCTTCTGGGAAGAGGCCACGGTCATGACCGAGCCGATGCCGCCGATTCCGCCGCGCAGAGTGGCGAAGTCGACCGTTAAGGGAATTGCGGAGAGTCTGAGGGAGGGCAAGAAGACGGCGATTCTATTGGGCGGTCGCGCGCTGCGCGAGGAGGCGCTCGAGGTCGCCGGCAGGATCGCCGCTGGCACCGGCGCCGACCTCTGGCAGGACTACATCGTCGCTCGGCTCCAGCGCGGCGCGGGCCGGGTGCCTCTCAAGCGCATCCCATATGTCGTCGAGCAAGGCGTGGAGGCGCTCAAGGACTACGAACAGATCATTCTCGTCGGCAATCAGATCCCGATTCCCACGTTCTCCTACAAGGGCAAGCCGCTGACCAAGGTGCCGCAGGGTTGCCAGATCAAGACGCTCGCAACCATCGAGTGCGACATCCTGAGAGCGCTTACCGATCTCGCTGAAGCCGTCGACGCCCCAGGCGAGCCGGCGATCCGCTACGAGCGCGCCCGAGTCGACGCGCCGACAGGCACACTGAACGAGGCCTCGATCTGCCAGTCCATCACCGCCGCGATGCCGGAGAACGCCATCATCGTGGACGAAGGCAACATGGAGACCTTCAACCTCCCCGAGCTTACTGCCGGCGCTGCAGCCCACGACTTCATCCAGGCACCGACTGGCGGTGCCATCGGCCAGGGAGTCTCGACGGCACTCGGTGTTTCTGTGGCTTGCCCCGACCGCAAGGTCATTTGCTTCGAAGGCGATTTCTCGCTCAATTTCTGCATCATGGCCCTGTGGACCATGGCCAATCAGCAGTGCGACATGTGCGTCGTGACCATGAACAACACGGGCTCGCGCTCCCTGCAAATGGAGTTGGCGCGTGTTCGCCCAGGTGATGAGACTGACAAGGCACTGAGCATGCTGCTGATCCAGAATCCCGAACCCGACTACGTCGCCATCGCCGAAGGCTACGGCGTTTCGGCGAGCCGCGCGAAAACGGCCGAGGAGTTCCACGAGCAGTTCGTGGCGGCGATGAATAAAAAGGGACCGCACTTCATTGATGCGCACATCGAGAGCATGGCGCCCGCGACCATCAAGATGATCCGCGACAACCTCGTCCTGTAGCAGGAGCGCAAAAAAATGATCCCCAAGGAATACGATCTACAAGACAAGACGGTCATCATCTCGGGTGCGGCGCGGGGTATCGGGAAGGGCATCGTCCGCGTCTTTGCGGAGGCGGGAGCAAAGGTCATGGTGACCGCCTTGACCGACAAATATCTTGCTCCGCTGGCGGAGGAACTGGCGGAAGCCGGCACTCCGATCGAAACGCTGACCGCGGACGCGACTCGAGAAGATGAATGGAACCGGACGGTGGCGACCACGATCGATCGTTTCGGTCACGTCGACGTATTGGTCAACACTCTCGGCGACGCGGTCTCGAAGCCGGTCGTACCGAGGCCGGATCAGGAAGAGGACCAGCCCTTCACCGAAGAGGACTGGAACTTCATCATCGACATCAATCTCAAAGGAGTGTTTCTCGGTTGCAAGGCGGTAGGCCCGCATTTCCTCGAGCGCCGCCAGGGCAAGATCATCAACATCGGCGCCTGGGTGGTTCGCCGGAACGTACCGGGTTATGTTGTGTGGTCGGCGGCGAAGGCGGCCGTGCACAAGCTGACCGAGTCCCTTTCCTGTGAGTGGGGACCGTATGGCATCAACGTCAACGGCATCGCGACAGGCGGTTTCCCGGACCCCGAGACGAACCCACCGGAGGTCGTCGAGTTCCAGAAAAAGTGGGCCGAGGCACAGGTCCCACTAGGCGGCCGTCCGGGCAACTTACGGGAGGCGGGTCTGGCAGCACTCTTTCTCGCGTCGGATGCGTCGAACTTCGTCACTGGAGAAATGCTCTATTTGGACGGCGGTCTCAGCCGCGGAATGAAGCCCCTCTTTTGAAGCAAACCCAAGGGCACAACGCTCATCCTCGAAGTCGTCTTCCTAAGGAGAGAACTGAGCCATGAAACGTTCGATTTCAGTTCCTTAAGGCACCGTCAGGTCACCGGGCCCGCCTTCCCGACCAGAAGACCAAAGAGCTGAGAGAGCTGGCGTTCACCACGGACCGGCTCCAGACTTCTCCTCGGACCCTGAAGCGATGGCTACGAGAAGTATCGTCCTCGGCCTAGAACAGAGTCTAGGTGAGCTCGCTGATCGATATCACAACAAGGAAACGAGCCATGGCTGGTAAGACTGTTATTCAATACGTCCTCGGGCGCCTCAAGGACCTGGGCGTCACCGATACTTTCGGCTGCCCCGGCGACTTC
>JBGUEF010000453.1:0-2901 GCA_041821485.1 Deltaproteobacteria bacterium | reverse complement strand
GACGCCCGATGCCGCCGAGAGCGCTCTCGGCCCCCACTTCAGTCCGAGCACCGCGGTGGTGCCTGCGACCAGGTGCACGATTGCCAACACCAAAATCGTCAACAGCGTCGCCAACATCGAGTGCTAGCGTATCCGCTTCCGACCACCGAGGCACACCCATCCGACCAAACAGCATTCGTATAGGTGCACGATGATTCAACCCGTCCCCTCGCTGAGACGATCCCGTAGGTCGTGGATGTTCTGACGAAGCTCGAAGTAGGGGGAAAGGTACATTCTGGGCACTGGTAAACGCTTGCTGTCTGCTTCAATGGCGTCGAGCTCTCGGCACGGAGAGTCGCGCGAGCTGGCGCGCGCGGTCTTGCGGCTACTGGCACGTTCGAAAAAGCGTTCGTGATGGTGTCCACCAAACCGGGTTAGCTCCAGACCGAGCTTAGCCGGGATCCGTGCAGTTCATCTTTCGATTGCTCGGGGCCACCTAGTTCAGAGGCTTGTGTTGGAGCGGAGACGGGACGTGAATTCAGTGTTAGAATGTAGTCTGTGAAAGATCAGCACATCCGAGAGTACACCGAGAGGGATTGGGCCAAAGTGGCCGGATCCGATCGGGATCACTGGGTGCAACGCTTTCGCGCCGAGGGGCCACGCGCGACGGTCGAAGCCAGTCACGCCCTGTTCGAGCACGCCCGGAGCGCAAGGGCAGATTTTCCCGGCTCGCGTTACGTGGCGGCGGACTTGGGCGCTCAGGTTCGACTCAAGCAACTTTTGGATCGGGCGGCGCATGCCTTCGCCGTTCGCTGAAGTCCTCGACTCACTCCGAGCCTCGTTCGAGGCGCTGGACGCAGCCTGGTACGTATTTGGTGCCCAAGCCGCGCTCGTCCATGGCGCCGTGCGAATGACGGCGGACGTCGATGTCACGGTCTTCCCAGGCGACCGCACCGTAGAGGCGCTCACAAAAGTTGTCGAAGCGCACGGTTTCGAACTGCGTGGCGCTGACGCAGACTTCGTCCAAGACACTCGCGTTCTTCCGCTCATTCATCTTGCGACGGGCATCAACGCCGACGTCGTGATTGGCGGCCCCGGCATTGAAGAGTTGTTCGCCTCTCGGGCGAAGCCCGCGGACCTGGGCGGAACGACGGTTCCCGTCGCAGCGGCCGAAGATGTGGTCGCGATGAAGATTCTAAGCGGTCGCCCCAAAGATCAAGATGATGTGATCGCGATCATCGCCGCGCAGGGGCCCGCTCTGAACCACCATCGCGTCCGTGAAACGCTGGAGCTCCTCGAGAAGGCACTCGATCGAAGCGATTTGGTCGCGGAGCTGGAGCGAGCACGGACCGAAGCGACACGCTAGAGACCACGAGCAAGAACCGCTAGCCCAGGTGGAGGCGGTGGGAATCGAACATCTGTCGGTTCACTTGATTTAGTCGATTCTCGAACGGTTTCGCGGACCGGTATCCCCCAAGACACCGTCAAACAACACGAACAAAACGCGTTACCGGACATTCTTATGACAATGTCACAAATCCCCGATGTGAATCGGGAGCTTGCGGAGATCGGCGCGGTGCATGCGATCTTCGCCGCGGTGAGGCGCGAGCGGGGGCAAGGGTAGAGTAACGGTCATAGCCCCATGTTGCCGGACTCTCACGCCGGTAACGCGAGTTCGAACCTCGCTGGGGTCACCAGGAAAAGGGAGCGGCCTGGGCTGCTCCCTTTCTTGTTGGGAAGCTTTGGCATAGGCTCCCGACCACGCTCATGACCCAACGCACCGTTCTCATCACCGGGATCTCCGGTTTCATTGCCAAACACTGCGCGCTCGAGTTGTTGAAGGCCGGCCATCGCGTACGCGGGACCGTCCGTGACCTCGACCGAACCGCGCAGGTCCGTGAGACGCTCGGCAAGCACACGGACGTTTCGGCTGTCGAGTTTGCGCAGGCCGACCTCGAGGCCGACGAAGGCTGGTCCGAGGCGGTCGCTGGATGCTGGGGCGTGCTCCACGTCGCCTCGCCGTTCCCAACCACGCAGCCGAAGGATGAGCAGGTGCTGATTCGTCCTGCGGTCGACGGCACGATGCGCGTGCTGCGGGCCGCGAAAGCTGGCGGCGTCGAACGTTTCGTTCAGACCTCGTCAACCGTGTCGGTCTGTTACGGGCATCCGCACGATCGCGCCGAACCGTTCACCGAAGCCGACTGGACCATCGTCGATGGGCCTGGAGTTACTCCCTACGAGAAGTCGAAAACCCTCGCAGAACGCGCCGCTCGTGACTGGGTCGAGGCCGAAGGCGGAGGGATGCACTACTCCTCCGTGAACCCCGGCTTAGTTTTCGGGCCCGCGCTCGACACCGACGTCGGCGCCTCCGCCGAGATCATCGAGATGTTCCTGAAGGGTAGGTACCCGGGCACACCGCGCGTTTCGTTCGGCTGTGTCGACGTCCGAGACGTCGCGACGATGCATCTTCGCGCGCTCGAGATGGATCTGCCGAGTGGTGGGCGCTACCTCGGCGTGGCCGATTGCCTCTGGATGCACGACGTCGCGCAGGCGATCCGGACCGGGCTCGGCGATGCGGGCAGGAAGGCCCCGTCCCGAGACCTGCCCAACTGGATGGTGAAGCTAATCGCACTCTTCGATCCCGCGGCGAAGCAGATCGTCCCCGAGCTAGGCCGCGAGCTTCGCATCGACAACAGTGCGACCCGCGCAGCGCTGCAGATGGAGTTCATCCCGGCGAGGGACGCTGCGGTCGCCATGGCCCAGAGCCTGATCGACCTCGGGATCGCCTGAGCAAACCTCAGCTTTTTTATCAGTGCGCGGCGCGCTCGACAAACCTCCCGAGGGGTGACGAGGGGGGTCGACTGCCAGGTAAGCTGGGCACGAATGGCGCTCTTATGCGGCGTGACCGTCAGGCTGCCTGCG
>JBGUEF010000452.1:0-2901 GCA_041821485.1 Deltaproteobacteria bacterium | reverse complement strand
GATGTCTGGCTTACCGACTTTGGCGCTCCGGAGACACAAGAGGGCGGCATGCAGCGGACGATGCGCGATCACGTGCTTGCGGTCAGCGAAACCATCGACGAGATCGTGGCGCAAACCGATCGTGATGTTCACCTGATCGGATACTCGCAGGGCGGCATGTTCGCGTACGAGACGGCCGCGTTTCGTCGTTCCGGGGGTGTCACATCCTGCGTGACCCTAGGCACTCCTGTGGACTTTCAGGGCAACTTCGACGGTGTCCTCGAAGAGACGGCAAGGTCGTTCTTGCGCGGTTCGGTCACCCTGTTCCGCGCTGCGAACGACACGGCAAAGGGGTTCTCCGCTCGAATGACGGGCGGCGGTTTCCGGGCGATCGGCCTTCCCAAAGAGCCCAGTCAGCTCATGAGCTTCTTCAAGCAGCTTCACGACCGAACCGCGCTCGAACAGCGGGAGCGCCGGCGTCAGTTTCTGAGAGGCGGAGGATTCGTCGGTTTTCCGGGGCCGGCTCTCGATGACGTGATCGATCTCGTGGTGGAGAACCGTCTGGCCAGAGGCGGGTTCGTCATCGATGGGAAAGCCGTATCGCTCGTCGATATTCGATGTCCGATTCTGTATTTCATCGGGACTCGTGATGCATTGGTCGGGCCCTCCCTCGTTTCAGCCGTTGCTCAAGCCGCACCCGACGCTCCCTGCTTCGAGTCTAGAGTGGAGGCCGGCCATTTCGGTATCGTCGTGGGCCACAAGTCCGCCGAAGCGACCTGGCCGAGGATCGGCCAGTGGGTCAACTGGTTGGACAGCGGGGGCGATCTACCGGCCGACATCCTCGACGTTCGGAGCGGCCCCACGGAGGGATCATCGACCGCCCTGACCAGGGCCCCGCACAGTGGGCGTCGAGCTCGCCTCTTGTCCTCGGCCGCACGAGGAGCAGCGTCGCGCCTGGGGTCGTTACTGCGCGACGCGGCGAAGCGTGTCGACCAGGCGAAGTGGGAGGCGCCGAGGGTCCGCCGGATGCACGGCCTGCGCGGAGATGTGCGTGTCGGGATGGCGTTGTTCGTCGAGGAGCAGGCCGCGATGATTCCCGACAAGACATTTTTCCTCTGGGAAGGGCGCGCGTTTTCGTACGAGCAGGTTAATCAGCGAGTCGATGCCGTGGCTCGCGGGCTGATCCACTATGGTATCCGTCCTGAGGAGCGGGTTGCGGTGCTGATGAAGCGCCGGCCGAGTTACTTGTCTGCGGTCGCCGCGCTGAATCGCATTGGAGCCGTGTCCGTCCCGCTCGGGACCGATGACCCGGTCGAGCTTCACCGCCGTGCGCTCGACGTGGCGCGAGTCCGCTACGTGATCACAGACCCTGAAACCGCGAAGTACGCCAGGGACCTCACTCATGCGTCGGTGCTCGTTCTTGGCGGCGGGCCTGTCCGGCCGCCGTTGCCCGAGGGCGTGATCGATATGGAGCGCATTCGGCTGGAGGAGCTGCCACGGCCCGTTGGCTATGTTCCGAACGCGCGCAAGGGCCACGACCTGGCCATGCTTCTGATCGCCGGTGGCGTCGGCGATCAAGCAAGGCTTGCCAGAATCACGAATCAGCGCTGGGCATTCGCTGCACTCGGCGGGGCGACGTTCGCCGCGCTGACACCGCGAGACACCGTATACTGCGGCACCGGGCTGAATCACCCCACGGGGATCATGGTCGCCGCCGGCGCCGCCCTCGTCGGTGGCGCTCGACTCGCCCTTGCCGACCGCTTTGATGGCGACACGTTCTGGCATGACGTCCGACAGTCCGGAGCAACCGTGGTGTTCTATTCGGGCGAAATGGGTCGCGAGATCCTGAACGTCCCGCCTTCCTCCGCCGATCGAAATCATCCTCTCCGTCTTCTTTGTGGTAGCGGGATGCGCGCGGACACCTGGCGAAAGATACAGCGCAGATTCGGGCCCATGAGCATCGTCGAGACCTACGGCTCGACCGAGGGCAACGCGCTCCTTGCCAACGTGACCGGCGAGAAACTGGGCTCGGTGGGGAGGCCGGTTCCTGGGTCCGTGGAAGTCGCCCTGGTTCGCTACGATTTCGCCCGTGGAGCCTTCCTGCGGGGAGAGGCGGGGCATCTGATGACCTGCGGTGTCGACGAGCCGGGCATCCTGATCTCGAAGGTCGACAGTGAGATGCCAGTTAGTCTTTTCGACGGATATGCCGAAGCACGACCGACTGAAGAGCGTCTCATCAAAGGCGCCTTCTACGCCGGTGACACCTGGTTCGACTCGCAGGACGTGCTCCGACGTGATGAAGACGGGGACTACTGGTACGTTGGCCGGCTGGTCGACATCGTCAGAGGTCCGGGGCGGCCGGTTTCTACTCGGGAAATTGAAGAGGCGTTGTGCCACGTCTCATCCGTCTGCCTGGCCGCGGTGTGGCAAGAACCCGACGAGGGAGATTGCATCGTGGGAGCGCTCTGCCTCAAACGGGGCGCAAATCTGAGTTTGGACGAGCTAGGGCGGTCACTCGAAGGCTTCGAACCATTCGCCCGACCGGTTCGTCTGGCGGTCTTGGATTCGCTTCCGGTGACCGGAGGCTTTCGCCCCTTGAAGGCCTTGGCTCGCGCGCAGGCCGCTCAGTCTTCTGTGCAGGTGGTGTACGACAGCGAAGCCGCGAGCTACCGGACTAGCGCACCGGAAGGACCCCATTCCGTCTGAACTCACGGAATGTGTCTTTGAACGCCTGCGCCCGGCCTTTCTGAATCAAGTGAGCACCCCGAAAGACGACGTGCCGGCAGCCCAGGTGCTCGCTCAGGTTGGCTCCGTGCTCCACCGTTGCCAGCCGGTCCAGCTCACCGGAAATCACCGTGATTCGCTCCGGTGGAATGGCAGGAGGTCGGTGCAGCGGCGATATCGCATTCATGTGTGCACGAT
>JBGUEF010000451.1:0-2902 GCA_041821485.1 Deltaproteobacteria bacterium | reverse complement strand
CCAGTGCCAGTGCCAGTGCCAGTGCCAGTGCCAGTGCCAGCGATCAGGGCTGTTCTGCGGCTTGCTGTTCTCGTTGGTCGAGGCCTCGGTAGATCAACTGCTGGGCGGCTTCCGTGACCTGCTGGTGGATCGCGGCGACGATCTCTTCGTCCTCTGCGGCTTCGGGACCGTGGGGTAGGTGGATTGGTTCGCCGACCAGGTAGTGCAGCTCGGTTGGGAATGGGAGCATTCCAAGGCCCATGTAGATCGGCATGACGTACTTCTCGCCGAGGAGCTCGGAGATGATCCGCCCGACGCGGCTTTCCCGGACCCGGTCCTTCGAGACGACCTGGACGTAGAGCTCCTCGTTGCCGATCCCAGCCACAGGGATGATCGGTTTCTGGGCGCGCAGCGCCGTGCGGACGAATCCGCGGCTGCCCTCCCACTGCAGGCGGTATGCGTCTTCCGGGGCGGACAGCGCCTCTTTGGCGCCACCCGGATACACCAAGACCAGTTGGTCGTCTTCGAGAAGGCGTACGGTCGCTTCGGGCTCCCCTTCGATGATCCCCATGTCGCGAGCGAGGTCACGGAAGATCGGAGTCGCGAAGACCACGCGGTCGCCAAGTGATCGTAGCACCCGGCCGGTTCTTTCGTGGATGATCCCGATGAGAACGGCGAGGTCCAGGCCGAAGTTCCCGTGGTTGGTCACGAGGAGGGCGCCTCCCTCCGCTGGGATATTCTCAGCGCCTTCGATCGTGGGCTGAAACCACTGATTCAGGAACGCGGTTCGCCGGATCGATCGCTCGAAAGCCTGGCGATCGAAAGGCGGCAAGATTGCCTTGGCTGCCTCATTCATATGCATGCACCAGGCTCTTCTATGCGCTACGTTCCGCGCCTCATGCAACCCCCCGAACCGGCTTCCGGGCGCTACGGTCCTTACGGCGGACGCTATGTCGCCGAGACACTCATGCCCGCGCTCGACGAGCTGACGCAGGCGTACCAGGAATCTCAAGGTGATCCGGCGTTTCAGGCGGAGCTCTATACGCTCCTCCATCAGTACGCTGGGCGCGAGACCCCCACGTACTTCGCGTCCCGGCTGTCTGCGGAGATTGGGTGCCGGATCTGGCTCAAGCGTGAGGACCTCTGTCACACGGGTGCCCACAAGGTGAACAACACGCTTGGCCAGATTTTGCTGGCGAAACGGATGGGAAAGACTCGGATCATTGCCGAGACGGGAGCCGGTCAGCATGGCGTGGCGACTGCGACGGCGTGCGCGCTGATGGGGCTGCCCTGCGAAGTCTACATGGGGGCGGAAGATGTCCGTCGCCAGGCACCCAACGTGCGACGGATGGAGCTGCTGGGCGCCCAGGTGCACTCGGTCACATCCGGCTCCTCCACGCTGAAGGACGCGATGAACGAAGCGCTCCGCGATTGGGTCACCAACGTGCGGACCACGCACTACTGCGTCGGTTCGGTAGCGGGGCCGCACCCATACCCGGTTATCGTGCGCGACTTTCAGGCGGTCATCGGTCAGGAGGCGCGGGCGCAGATGCTCGAGCAAGCCGGCAAGCTTCCCGATGCCGTCGTCGCCTGTGTCGGCGGCGGCTCGAACGCGATGGGCATCTTTGCAGGCTTCATCGACGACGAATCGGTTCGCTTGATCGGTGTCGAAGCAGCGGGTGAGGGGATCGAAACCGGTCGTCACGCTGCCCCCTTGTGTGCAGGAAGTGTCGGTGTCCTGCACGGCGCGAAGAGCTACGTCCTGCAAACTCCCGACGGGCAGATCGTCGAAGCGCATTCGATTAGTGCGGGCCTCGACTATCCCGGCGTGGGGCCGGAGCATGCGTGGCTCAAGGACACCGGGCGCGCGACCTACGGGTCGGTAACGGACGACGCCGCGCTCGACGCGTTTCAGCAGCTCTGCCGCACCGAGGGGATCATCCCTGCGCTCGAGACCAGCCACGCGTTCGCGTATCTGCCGACGGTTGCCAAAGAGCTCGGTCCGGACTCCGACATCTTGGTGTGCCTGTCGGGGCGCGGAGACAAAGACCTGGAAACCGTGCTCGAAAAACTCGAGGAAAGGAGCTGACCCAGGTGGGCCGTATTGCTGACGCGTTCGAAAGCGCGCGAAACGAGAACCGCGCAGCACTGGTGATCTACCTCTGCGCGGGCGACCCCGATCTGGGCACGACCGCCGACCTCGTGGTGGCTGCAGCCGAGGCAGGCGCCGATGTGATCGAGCTCGGAGTTCCTTTCAGTGACCCGACCGCGGACGGCCCCGCGATTCAGCGGGCTGCTGAGCGGTCCCTGCGCGGCGGGACGACGCTCGCCAAGGTGCTCGACACCGTGCGCGTAATCCGAGCCCGCACCGATGTGCCGATTCTGCTGTTCGGTTACTACAACCCGATCCTCTCGTACGGCGAGCAGAAGCTTGCTGACGATGCGGCAGACAGTGGCGCCGATGGATTTCTCGTCGTCAATCTCCCACCTGAGGAAAGCGCCGGGTTGCGAGGGCCGGCGGTAGAAAAGGGGCTCGACTTCGTTCCGCTCATCGCCCCCACGAGCAACCCCGAGCGCATCGCGCAGGCGGCCGAGGCAGCGACGTCGTTCATCTACTATGTTTCGATGACCGGCGTGACCGGTTCCCAGGCCGTAGATCTTGCGAGCGCCTCCGAGCGTGCAGGCGTTTTGCAACGCGAGCTCGGTTGCCCCATCGCGATTGGGTTCGGCGTGAAGACCAAAGATGACGTGGCTACCGTCGCACCCCACGTCGACGGTGTCGTCGTCGGAAGTGCGGTCGTCCGTGCGATCGAAGACGCGGCGAGCCCTGAGGAAGCTGTGGCCTCGGTCCGCGATCTCGTCACCGGCCTCACCCAGGGCCTCCGCCGGCAATAGCGCCCTTGTTCCAAGCTGCGGCGGACGA
>JBGUEF010000450.1:0-2906 GCA_041821485.1 Deltaproteobacteria bacterium | reverse complement strand
GCTGCCGGCCCTGTTGATCACAGGGATTTCAATCTTTGCCCTGGCACCGGCTCATGCTGCGGAGGCCCCTAAGGTCACCGCCAACAACTACGTCCGTGCCGAGTCGGACATTCAGATGACAGGCTACATCGAGAGCTACAAGAACTTTGGAAAGTTCGAGCATTTCCGGAAGGCCTTCCCCTTGGATAACCAGGTTACCGTTCGGGGCAACCGGGACACCCTGTTGTCGTTCCTCAAAACGTTGTCCGTCGCGAGATGTGAGTCGCGACAGTCGCGCAGGTGACCAAGCGGACAGAGCTCGGACCGTTACGTGCGTTGCCGACGGCCCGCCATGCGTGAGTCGCTTTGCGACACCCGCATTAGCCCCGCGCAGTGCCGCGCACCTCACGCTCACGCGTGACGTCGCATGGTATCCAGAAGCTGGCCCGGGTTGCGCATCGTGCGACGGGGTTCTGAGGAGGCACAGGTCGCATTTCCCGACAAGGCCTTTGCCTCTTAGCTCATTGGGCCCATTCGGGAGTCCGAATTACGCGGTACTAGATGTTATGTCGACTTGCGGCGCACCCTAGACCGCATTTGGCTCGCCTATCTGCATCTCCACTCCGTCTCCTCGCATCTCACAACTCTCTTTCTTGGTCGGAACGGCCTCGCTCCCGCTCTGGTCGCTGTAGAAGTCGAATCGCACGAGCGTCGCGGTGTGCGGCGCGAGTGGCGACGAAATGACTCCATGTGCCGGGGTGCGAAGTCTTCTGAATCGCTCTCCGTTGGACTGCGAGCTTCTGCTTGAGGGCCCGGGATTCGATGGCTTGGCGGAGCGCCAGTTGTTGTGAAACGCGCTTTCCGTCGCGGTTCGACACGGGTAGGGCGGCGAGGATGCCTCGCTGGCGTCGATACTTCTCCTCGTTCCCCTAGTCCAACTACGACTTCTCCACGTAGGGGTGTTTGAAGGGCGGATCTAGACCGCTGACACCAAGCCCCAAACATGATGTTCAGGATCAGCTCGAAGAAGAAGATGGCGCTCTATCGTCTCCGCCGCAGTAGCGCCGCCAGAACGAGGAGGACGAGCCACCCGCCGGGTTGGCTCTGGCCTTGCACCGCGCAGCCGCCGGAGTCGCCCGTGCCTCCGGGCGGCCCCAAGCTTGGCACGCCGCCATCCGAGGGGAGCGGTGCCACACTGCCGTCGTGCCACTCGTAGGCGCCCACGTCGACGCCGTCCCCTTGCGGGCGAGGGATGAGGTCTCGGTCCAGCTCGGGAGCACCGGTCGTCGTCCCGGTGTCGACGGCGGCCGCGTCCTCGCGCAGGTGAAGGTCGGAATTGTTGAAGTCCACGAAAAACGCCGCCGTGTCATCCATGCTGAACGTGATGTTGTTTTCCTCGATTACTTGCTCGGAGTTGTTGAGTGCGGTGGTCAGATTGTTGCGCACGACGCACCCCGTCGGGGCGGTGCCGTTCTTGTGGTCGTCGATGCTGATCCATGGAGGGCCAGGTCGCTCCTGGTTGAGGTCGACCACCGTGTTGTTGGTGATGGTGGAGTTGCGCGCACCCAACAGCGTGATGCCGTGCCAGTGGTCCGTGACCACCACGTTGTTCTCGACCACCCAGTCTACGAAGGTGCCGTCGAAGCACCCGATCCCCTGCAAGGTTCCGCGGTGCGGCTGGTTAGGATCCTCGTAGTTGATGAAGGTATTCCCGCGCAACACGATGCCGACGACCTCGCCTGTCCCGACTCCGCCATCGCCGACCGACCACGACTGAAAACCGTCATCGTGGTGATCGTCTACGGCGTAGCAATTCTTCACTGTGTTGTACTGAAACACGGAGTGGTCGCCGAGCCCGCGAAGCCCGTCGCGCGAGAAGTTCTCGATGAGGTTGCCCTCGACTAGGGAGTGGTCGGCAGAGACGCTGATGCCGTAGCCGACGTTCATGAGCAGGTTGTTGCGAATGGTCATCCGCGTCCCATCCACGCTGATGCCGCTACTTGCTCTGTCGATCCAGTCCTGGGCGCTCCAGCTCGAGGCGTCCGCAGTGGACATCAGCACGCAGGCTTCAACGCGCACTCCTTCGCTGTTGCCGTCGACGTCGATCAGGTAGCCCGCTTTCTCGCCCCTGACGTGCAGCCCACGTAAGGTCCAGGCTGAGCTATCACGAACCAGAACGGACGTGAACAGTGGCTCCTGCTCGTTCGCGGCGGCGATCGTGATCGTGTCGGTGTTGTTGGCGGATTCAATGCTGAGCTCACCATAGTCGCCCGACATCAGCCAAACCGTATCGCCCGCGGCGACGTCGCCCGCGTCAATGGCGTCCTGCAGCGAGGCCCACGGATTGCTCTCGCTTCCGTCTCCTGCGCTCTCCGCGCTCGGGTCAACGTAGTATTCCGCGGCGTCGGCACTCGTCACCACCGACAGAAAGAGCGTGGTCGCAACCACAAACATGCCCGTTCTCGCCATCGTGCGCTCCTTGCTACGTGCCCCCAGTCGAAGCAGACGTACTCTCAGCGTAGAATCGCTCTGTGCGGCTTGCCACCATTTCACCACTCGAGTCTGGAATCTCCCAGCTGAACCGTCGTGGATCGCGCTAGGGCACGCTGAAGCTAAGCTTCGCCGTCGCCGCGTCCTTTTGGGATGTCATCATCGAATAGCGTGATCAGTCCTCGTCGGGGGTATGCGGCGCGATCGACCCCACGACTTCCAAACCAGACACGCAGCGTTTCCCCTCCCGCCGCGTCCAGATGACCCGCACGCGCTTATGCATCGTTCCGCCCGAGTGAGTCGTGATGCGCAGGTCACACAGGGTGCCAGCGGAGAGCCAGTGGTCGAGCGAGAGCTGTATGCCGGTTTTGCTCACATCGACGGCCGACGCGACCTGCTGGACCGGCGACAAGATCTCCACCTCGGCATCTGAATAC
>JBGUEF010000449.1:0-2907 GCA_041821485.1 Deltaproteobacteria bacterium | reverse complement strand
GTAGTTGAGGAGGTTCGCGTATCCCTCGGCCGGATTATCGCTCTCGGCGATTACGACGCCGCCGCCGCCGTCGGCGTTCACGTAGTTGGCCACGGTTCCGGGCGTGTTACCGACCGTGGCAAATACGCCCATCAGTTGCTTCGTCTCTTCCTTGGTGATGTGGGGTTTGATTTTGTAGGTGGTGATGAAAATCATTGTTCTACTCCTCCGTTTTGACGGGTAGTTCTGCGAGAGTACGCGCAAAGGGGCGTGGCTCCGTCGCAAAAGCGAATCGATCATGCGTTCTTCGCCGTTTGCCGACTAAAGGCTTACTGGGAGTCTCCCAGTCGATCGTCCACTGGTTGCGGTCAGCTGACCATCGGACGCCACAACCGTAGTAGGTCTGGTATCTACCTCCTGTGAAGGAAGGTCAGGCGAGCCGCACCGCGGAGTACGTGGCGCTGTTTCGGGCGATTGAGTCCTCGCTACCGGCCAAGCGCCGTCTGTTTGAGGACCCGTTTGCCCAGCAGTTCCTCGGTGCGCGGTTTGGCCTGCTGGCGACGCTCTGTCGGGTGCCAGGCGCTGCGGACCTCCTTGCTCGCTACATCGACCGCCGTTGGGCCGGTGCCCGTTCGTCGGCGGTCGCGCGCACGCGCCTGATCGACGACACGATTGCCGACGCGCTTGCTCGGGGCATGGAGCAGCTGGTGATTCTCGGCGCCGGCTTCGACGCACGCGCCTATCGGCTCCCCGGTTTGTCCGACGTGGCGGTCTTCGAAGTCGACCATCCCGCCACGCTAGCCAAGAAGCAGTCTGTCCTTCGGCAGGCATCCCTCGACGCGCCTTCCCGCGTGCGCTCTGTGGGCATCGATTTCAAGTCTGCCGACCTCGCGCGTGTGATGGACGCGGCCGGCTACTCGACCCAGGCGCGCACGTTCATCCTCTGGGAGGGAGTAACCAACTATCTCACCGAAGCTGCCGTCGACGCGACACTGCGATGGTGCGCGCACGCAGCCGCAGGAAGCCAGCTCCTCTTTACCTACGTACATCGCGCCGTTCTCGATGAACCCGGATCCTTTGCCGGAACGGAGACGCTCTTTGCGACTTTGAAAGAAGCCGGCGAACAATGGACCTTTGGCTTGGAACCCGGCGAGCTCGCAGGCTTTCTCGAGCAACGCGGCTTGGAGCTAGAACACGACATCGGAAGCTCCGAGTACCGGGCCAGATACCTACCGCAAGTCACCCGAATCATGCGCGGATACGAATTCTACAGGATCGCAATTGCAAGAGTACCGTAGTCTGCGCTCCAACCGTTCGGCGTCGTTGTCAGTTCCTGACCGTCGTCATCAGCCTGCTCGTTTGCCATTGCCGGGCAAAGAGTCGCCGTCTACTATCCGCGCCATGACAAACGCTCGATTATCGACGGTAGCTGCGCTGGTCTTTGCTGTGAGCATGTTCGGCGCAGGCATAGGTTGTGGCGAGAGTGGCAGCGGCACTGCCGGCGCGGGAGGCGCTGGCGGAAGCGGGGGCTCGGGGGGTAGCGCAGCTCCGGTCATCACCAAGGTGCAGTGGGACTGGGCCGACGACCCTTGCATGCCCACGACCAGCACAGTCTCCGTGACCGTGTTCGCGACGGACGACCAAACCCAATCGGACGAACTTGTCTACTCGCTCGCGGTCTCGGATTGCACTCCCGCGATGGTATCGGATGTTTCAGTATCGGTCGTTACAATCCTGGATTGCCCGCTACGAAACCCCGACGTCCCGCGTACGGGCACGGTCATCGTGACGGACCCGGAGGGCAACTCGGACACCGTGATGTTCGGGTTCACTCACTGCAACAGCGACGAAGTGTGCGAGGGCGGCAACCCCTGCGAGTAGGGAGCCCGTTTCACCGTCGTCTGTCCTCGCCTAGCAACGCGTCCTGCTTTGCTCTGTGCCAACACCGTATTCAGAACCCACGCAGCCTAACGCGCAAACGTTGCGCTAGGGCTTCGAGCTTGGCGCGTGCTACGTAATCGCATGACGAAGAAGCCGACGGCGTTCTTGTTCGCACTCGTGCTCATCGTGGGCGGGTGCAGTGAGCCGGGCTCGGGCAACGGCGGAGCCGGTGGTGCAGCGGGTGCCGGTGGCATGGGTGGCACTCCGCTGCCGCCGCCGCCGCCGAAAATTGACCAATCCTGCCGGGACTGGTGTTCGAACGAGCCCGAAGGTTTCTCCTGCCACCAAGGTCCGGCCGAGTCGGTCCAGGACTGCTACGAAGATTGCCTGAGCGATTACCAGCGCGAAGAGGTAAAGGAATGCGGCGACGAGTGGATTGCAATCAAGGACTGCGAGCTTGATCTGGATTGCGAGGACTTGTTTGGAGACTGCGACTCGGTCGAGGACGCGTATGACGAGTGCCTTCAGCGTGCAGCGAACCGGGACTATTGCGAAGCCAACTGTCCTGAGTTCGACCTCACGCAGTGTGAGGCAACGGGCATGTGCCCTGACCCGGGCAGCGGTGGCTCAGGCGGTACGGCTCCGAGGAGCGCAGAAATGATCCTCGCTGACAGTTGTGGGACGGCGGATTGCCACGACGATATCACGACGGCACAGGGCCTCGATCTCGTGACGCCCCCTGTGGAAGATAGCGTAGTCGACCAGCCGGCGACGGCGGCCGGGTGTGAGAGCAGAACCCTCGTCGTAGCCGGCGATCCGAACAACAGCTATTTGCTCGACAAGATCGAAGCCGCGTTTGGGATTTGTGGCGACCCGATGCCGCAGCTCGGCAGCCTCTCCGAGAACGAAATGGAGATCCTTCGGCAGTGGATCATCGAGTTGGGGGACGGGGGGTAGTCGATGCGAGCATTGCGCTTTGGCGCGCTGACAGTGTTGCTGAGCTTGATTTCGCTGGTGGGTGCGGCATCGGCCGACGAGGGCATGGCT
>JBGUEF010000448.1:0-2909 GCA_041821485.1 Deltaproteobacteria bacterium | reverse complement strand
GTGAGTCGTTCAGTACCACGCCCGTTCGGATCCGCCGCTTCCACGGAGTGTCCTGCGCGTGGCTCGGCTCTATGGTGGCGGTGAGGGCGACGAGGAGGGCGAGGGTTAAAAAGCTGACGAGAATTCTCAAGCGACTCTCCGGAGCTTTCAGGATGCAGCCCGTTGGACAACTCTCCAACTTAATGACGTAACTACGCGGACTGTTTGGCGTCTTCAAAGCTTTTGCGACCTAGGGCCATGTCCGCTAGGGTGCCGGTTCAGGTCATGCGGCGAAACGCGCGATGAGCAGCTACACAGGGACAGAAATTATGGGGGAGCGCCTCGCATCGCTAGCAAACCGTCAGGAGCTTTTTGCCCGGCGGCAGTACGAGCCGGTGATCTCTTCTCAATCGCTCGAATCGACGACCTCGGTTTGGTTTGGCGTGGGCGTTGCGGCCGACGACGCGAGCTGTGGTCTTCCCGTCGACGTTCTGATCCTCGTCCTCGCACAAGAGATGGTGCGGCGGCAGCTCGGGCTGGCCAAGAGCTCCATTCTCATCGCCGACAGCAACGCTTGCAACGCAGGTGTGCCGAGGCTCGACGTGCACCGCGCCGCATCCCTTGCACAGGCGCCGTTGGAAGCTCTCGTCGATCGTTTTGGTTTCCCCGTCGAGATCCGCCGCTCGTCTTCACTGGCGCCGGCGTCCGAAGTGGAGCGCAAGCAACAGGCGCTCGACATCGACAACGGGTACGTGGCACAGCAGCTCGTTCAAACCGAAATCATGCGCACGCGCGGCGCCGCGGTGAAAGTCGGCTGGGCGCTTTCGGCATGCACCTACGACGAGACGTACTTCGATCGCCTTTACAGGAACCGTTTCGGTGACCAGGTGACGTTCGCGTACACGATTGGTGGCCGAACGCTCAATCCACAGCGGCCACGCGCATGCCCCTACCTCTGCCGCGAGCCTCAGGATCGACTTCTCCTCGGGATCAAGGAAAACGCCGTTCGAAAGCTCTACAGCGATGCTTCGTCGCCGGCAGTACGCGGGTACCGCCGCCTGATCGCCAAGCTTGCCCGAGCATATCACCATCTCACTGGGGACGACCCGGGCACTCCGGAAAGCTTCCTCCAGTTCGTTGTCGATGCGTCGACAGCGCCGGTCAATGGCTCCGCTACTGTAAAAAAGAAGCCAGCCCGCGAATCGCTAGCCGGCGCCCCGTCGAGCTTCGCTCCCTGATCTCACGCACCTGCGTATCGCTCAGGGACCCGGCGCCTCGGCCGCTCTCGCCGGCGCGCAGAAAAGACTGGGGCCTCACGCCACGTTCGAGGAGCAGTGCCGTTGCATGGTCGAAGACAGACTCTCGACGCTTCATCGCGTCAAAGCTGCTTTCGATGACGGCCCGGTCGACGCAGCGTTCGTCACGTTCCCAGCCAAGGAACCCGACGATGCGCTCGATCGCCGCCTTGCGATCGCTCAACAGATCCTCGTAGCGCACGATCAGCACGTCAGGGTCTGACGCCCTCTCACGCCATTCGGCCACATGCTCGAACCAGGAGCCATACTGAACGCGACCATTCATGAAGCGCTCGTAGAAATCGTCGAGCGTCCCTTCGAACCCGAGGTACGCCCGGTAGAAATGGAAGTATGAAACCAGCACGTCCAAGCCATCCCGCTCGACGTAGATGTAGCGTGCTCCGTCGGGCAGCCATTGCCTCGGCAGGTGGCTCTTGAACACCCTCGGCGAGGGGAAGTGCTCCAGGTCGGCAGCCGTTACCTCTCCGATTGCTAGCGAGCGCTCGAACCACGGCGACACCTTCGTGAGATGCGCGGGGTCGGGCTGTTCCTCGTGCGTCAGTAGGTACAAGATCCACTGAGTCAGTGTCGTGCCCGATCGCGGATAGCTCGAGATGAAGACGTCGGTAGGCCGCACCTCGAGCTCCATCCGGCCTCGCAGGAAGTTGGCGATTCGGCGGGCGTTGTCCAGATTGCGTAATGCGACGTCGAGCGCGCTCGTTGCCAGACCCAGGACGCGGCTCGCCGTCTTTTGAAGTGGGTCTCGTGTCCTGGTCGTCTTGGTTGGCCGCATGATCAGACGCTGACTACCCTAGCATCGCCGATGGAAGCCCTAGCACATATCACGACGCCAGAGTTCGCCGTGGCTTTCATCGTGAGCTTCCTCGCGGCTGCGCTCCACAGCACAGTGGGCTTTGGCTTCGCACTACTCAGCGTGCCAGTGCTGTCGCTGCTCAACCCCTTGTTTGCGCCAGTTCCCCAACTTCTGGTCGTGTTCCCACTGACCCTCGCCATCGTTCTCCGCGAGCGGCATGCAGTCGAGGTTCGGAGCACGCTTTGGATCTTCGCAGGGCGTGTGCCGGGTGCGTTCCTCGGCGTTGCCCTGCTCAAGTTGCTTTCGACCGCGGCGCTCGACGTCTTGATGTCGTTGATGGTGATCGCAGGAGTCGGGATCGTCGTGAGCCGCGAGACCTTCCGCAGAACAGCGGCCCGAGAGATCGTCGCCGGCGTGGCCTCGGGAACCATGGCGATGGTCTCGGCGATCGGCGGGCCACCCATTGCCCTTCTTTATCGGAACGACACCGGTCCGACTGTGCGCGCCAACCTCGGGCTGGTGTTTGCGATCGGCCTATGCATCACGATCAGCGTTCGCGCCGCGGCCGGGGAGGTCAGCTGGGACGAGGTCGTCATCGGTGCCGCACTATTGCCGGCGGTCTGGCTCGGGCTCCGCGCCAGCCGGCACTTGATTCCCCGTATCGACGGCCCACGACTGCGCGACATCATCGTGGTGGTGGCAGGTGCCTCGGCGGTGATGTTGCTCGTCCGGGGCCTTCTCAACTGGTGAAGTGAACCCAGGTCGTTTCCTGTTGGAAGCGCACCGCGTGCCAAGCGGCCGGGACCTCAGGTTCGCTCCAG
>JBGUEF010000447.1:0-2919 GCA_041821485.1 Deltaproteobacteria bacterium | reverse complement strand
GCCCGCCGCCGTCGGCCGCTTCTTGGAAGGCGGTCTCGATGCCGAGCCACGCGGGAAGAAGCAGCCGGGTCTGGGTCCACGCGAAGATCCAAGGAATCGCCCGCAGGCTGGACAGCCCGTCGCCTGCCTTGCGCCGGGCAGGGCGCGATCCGATCTGAAGCGACCCGAGCTCGATCCCAGGCGTCACGACTCGGAAGTATGGAACGAATCGACTCTCGCGCGTCACCTCGCGGTAGGCCGCCATCGCCCGCTCGGCCAACGAGTCCATTCGCGTCCGAAACGCAGGACTGGGCGCCGCAGGCGGAGTAAGCGTCGCCTCCAATGTGGCCGTCGAGTAGAGCTCGAGACTGCGCACGGCGATATCGGGTGTCCCAAACTTCCACTGGATCATCTCCCCTTGCTCGGTCACTCGGAGGGTGCCGTCGATGGATCCGGCCGGCTGTGAGCGGATGGCGAGATGGGTCGGCCCGCCGCCCCGCCCGATGCTCCCTCCGCGCCCGTGAAAAAGAGTGAGATGGACGGCTTGCGAACGGCAGAGCTCGACGAGTCGCTCTTGCGCTTGGTAAAGCTCCCAAGCCGAGGCTAGTCTGCCCCCATCCTTGGACGAGTCGGAGTAGCCGATCATGACCTCGAGCCTGCCGCCAATGCGAGTCTGGTACCAAGGCAGGTCCAGGAGGTTCGCCATGACTTCCCGGGACGCCTGCAGGTCCGATATCGTTTCGAAAAGCGGAACGACACGCAACGGCTCGGCGATTCGCGCCTCCTTTTGCAGAAGCTCGACCGCCAGCACGTCACTTGGCTGACGGGCCATCGAAATCACGTACGCGCCGAGCGAATCCCGCGGCAGGCTCGCGAGCATGCGGAACGTGTCGAGGACCTCTTGGACCTCATCCGAGGCGGGCATGTCTTCAGGAATTAGGGGTCGCTTCGAACCAAGCTCGGTGATGAGAAACTTCTGGCGCTCCGCTTCGCCCCAGTCGCTGTACGCTCCGAGCTCCAGATGTCGAGTCAGCTCGTCGAGGACCTCCGTGTGACGGGAGGCCTCCTGGCGAATGTCGAGCCGCACCATGTGCGAGCCGAAGCAGTGGACCCGCCGAATCAGATCGAGAAGTCGGCCATCCGCGACGACATGCTGCCCGGTCTCTTCGAGGGAGCTACGTGTGAGCATGAGCGCGTCGATCAACGACCGTGTGCCGCGGGCGGGCGAACCGAGCTGGGGCAGGTCAGCTTCGTCCGACTGCAAGGCGTCCAGCTCATCCTCGATGCGGCGCAGCTCGGCAGAAAGCGCAGAGCGTTCTCTACGAAGGAGGGCGCGGTACGGCTCTCGGTCGGTGCCGGCCCGCTCGCGGAGCGCATCGCTCGCCGTGTCCATTGAGAGCTCCTGGCAGAGGGCATCGACTTCGTCGTGGAAGAGCTTGGCCGCGGTCCAACGGCACAGAAAGACCGCCTCGCGAGTCACCCTCGCGGTGACGTTGGGGTTCCCGTCGCGATCTCCACCGATCCAGGAACCAAACCGAATGGGGCTCGCGTCGATGGGAAGGCCGTGTCCGGTCTGCGACCGAAGCGCAGTATCGAGACGCCGCAAGAAGCTGGGCACCGCATGCCAGAGTGATTGTTCTAAGACCGCGAGCCCGCCGCGCACTTCGTCGGTCGGGGTCGGGCGGCTTCGATGCAGCTCGTCGGTATGCCAGACCGTCGAGATCTCTCTTCGAAGCTGTGACCGCACCGCGTCCTGCTCGTCCGGGGTGAGGTCTTTTCGATCGCCATCCCGAAGCGCATCCGCGATGCGATTGTATCGCTGGAGGAGCGTACGCCGGATCACCTGAGTCGGATGCGCGGTGAGCACGAACTCGACATGCTGCGTGCTGGCAGCCTCGTACACGCGTGCAGGGTCGATGCCCGCGGCGATCATCCTTGCAATCGTGTCGCTGTAGGAATCAGCTCGAGGTTCGACGGCGTGCCCTCGAGCCGCGCGCATTTGGGCGGTTCGCCTCTCGCGCACCTTGTGTCTTTGCTCCGCCGTGTTTGCAAGCGTGAGAAAGAGCGAAAAGGCCCGAACGACTTCGCCCACACTCTCGGTCGGGAGCGCCGCGACGATCGCGAAAAGCTCCTCGAGCGCCGGGTCCCGATCGCTGGCATGGGGTTCCCGTAGCACCTTGCCTTGCTCGCGGATGCGCTCGACCGTCTCGTACACATCCGGCCCTGCCTGCTGTCTCAGGACCTCACCGAGGAGGTCTCCGAGAACGCGGACGTCCACTCGAAGCGCCTCATCGAGCTCAGCGGGCGGATTGGAAGAGATGACGTCGGCCATGGGGGTTTCATAGCGCCCTCACGGCTCTGCTGCCTTTGAATACTCGGAAAGCGCCTTCGACTCGCGATTTTTTTCAAGGTGGAAACAGTGAAGGTCTACCAACGAGTTCACGGACCAGGTTAACTCTTCGATCGTGATAGGCTCGCGGGGTGGCGCGTGGTGCGCGTCTAGGTGGATAGATCGTGTCGAGAGAAAGCAACAAGCATTTTTCCGTGACCTCCCGGTCGAGCGCCGCCGTATCGCTCAGACGATCGGGTTACAAAGTGCCAGGATTCCCGGGGCTTCTGGGTACGGATTTCTCCCAGATGTCGCGCGCGGAGAAGATCGAGCTCCTGCAGGCAATCCTGCGGCACCAGATCCATGGAATATCGTTTAGCCCCTACATCGAGGGTCAGTCTCCAGGGGCCGAAGTCAGCGAGCACCAGATCCGCCAGCGGCTCGGCATCATTCAGCCCTATACACACTGGATCCGGAGTTTCTCGTGCATCGAGGGCCACCAGCAAACGCCACGCATCGCGCATGAGAACGGTCTCAAGGCCATGGTCGGGGTAGGGTTGTCGGAGGACCTTGATGCGAACGAAATCCAGCTGCGCAATGGAATCGAGATC
>JBGUEF010000446.1:0-2920 GCA_041821485.1 Deltaproteobacteria bacterium | reverse complement strand
ATCTCACACGTGCTCACGATGGGCGTGCTGATTCCCGGCCCGTACTTCGCCGCGTATCTCGCCACCAAGGCTGCTCTCGACGCCTTTGGCGACTCGTTGATGTCGGAGCTTCAACACGAGGGGCTCCACGTGTCGTCGGTTTATCTGCCGCTCGTCAAGACCGACATGATGGCCCCGGTCGAGGAGTACGCCGGACGCCGTGACGTGATGACGCCAGAGCGCGCGGCCACGATGATCCTCGACGGCGTGGTCGACCGGCGGCGCCGGGTGATGACGACCATCGGTGGGTTCCATGCGTTTAGCAATCGGGTCATGCCGGCAACCACGAGCCGAATCCTCAACCTGATCCAGCGCACCTTTCCCATCGGCGACACGCCGAGCGAGTTCCCGCTCGAGAAGGCCTTCATCACGAACGCGATCGGCGGCAGCCCGATCTAGGCGCCAAACAGGCCGGAGAGGAACCCCTTGCCGCTCGACTTGCGCAGGAGCCACTGCGCCTTCTTCGCCAGCGCGGGCCCGGGGAGCGCGCCAACGCGGACGTCGAGAATCTCGCCATTGTTTACGAACAACAGGGTTGGGACGGAATGGATGTTGAACGGCTGGGCGAGCTGCGCCTGAGCCGCGGTGTTGATTCGAATGAACCGGATGGGTTCGTCGACCAGCTCCTTGGCGACTGCCTCGAACGCGGGCGCCATGGCTTTGCAGGGGCCGCAGGTGGGGGACCAGAAGTCGAGGATGGCGGCGCCGCCCTCCTCGCTCATCAGATCCTCGAGCTCGCTCAACTTCTTGAAGTCCTCGACCATCTCACCCTTGTGGCACCGATGAGCCCGTCTCGCCAATCGTCCCGGTGCCATGTACTATCATCGGGCTGGAACCCATGCCTGAAGCTGCCAAACCCTCGGAGACGGAGTACCTCGAGATCGACCATCCCTGGGTGTCCCACCAGCACGTGCCGATCTACGAGTTTGCGTTTCCGCCGGAGGCCACGGATGAGGAGCTCGCCGCGTTTGTGCGGGCGCGCGAGGACTGGGCAACGCGGGCGCACTACCCGGTCGCCTGGGTCGTCCAGCTTTCCAACCTCACGAAGGCAAACGCTACGCAGCGCAGGACTTTTGCAGAGCACCTGAAGCGATTCGAGGGGCACGACGTGCTCTGGAACGGAGGCTCGGCGCTGATCGTGCCGAGCGGTTGGCTGCGTGGCCTGGTCACCGCGGTGTTCTGGATTTCGCCTCCGAAGTTCCCGCACCAGGCGTTTGCCAAGCGCAGCGACGCCCTCGAATGGGCGCAGCTCCAACTGGACGCCAAGATCGCCGAGTGCCGCGCTCATTCGCAGGTTCGCGCAACTCGATGATGACCTGGTACACCGGGGACCCGACCTACGACACGGTGCTGACGTTCGCGTTCGTCCTCGTGGTCATGGTGTTCATCGGCGGGGCCGTGATGAAGAGCCCGTACGGGCGCTTCGCGTCGGACAAGTGGGGCGTGAACCTCAGCCCACGTCTCGGCTGGTTCCTGATGGAGCTCCCCGCGATGCTCAGCTTCCTGTTCTTCTACTTCCAGGGGCGGAACCGATTCGAGCTCGTGCCTCTGTTCTTTCTCCTCGTCTGGGTCGTGCACTACGGCAACCGCGGCTTCGTCTTTCCCTATCTGATACGAAGCCCGAAGGGAGCGACCGCGTCCTTCAGCATCACGATCGTGGTGATGGGCTGGCTCGTGACGACACTCCATGGCTACCTGAACGCGGCGTTCATCAGCGACCTCGGGACGCACTTCACGCTCGACTGGTTCACCGACCCGCGCTTCATCATCGGCATCACCCTCTACTACGGGTCGTTCGTCCTCAACATCCGCTCGGACGCGATCATCCGAAACCTCCGCAGCGTCGAGGAAATCGAACGCGGGGATAAAGTGTATCGCATCCCCCGGGGCGGCCTCTTCCGGTTCGTGACCAATCCGTCTTATCTGACGGAAATCACCGCATTCACGGGCTTTGCCATCGCAACCTGGTCGCTCGGCGCGACGTTCATCTTGCTGATCACCATCGCGAACCTGGTGCCGCGCGCGTTCCAGACGCATCGCTGGTACGAGGAGAAGTTCCCGGACTACCCGCGTGAACGGCGAGTGTTGATCCCGTTTGTGCTGTAGCGAAGCGTCTCGCCTCAGTGGGCGTCGTAGTGCACTTCTTTGACGACCAGCCGATCGGTGCTGGTATCGATGCGGGCGTGTCTGACCTGGAGCTCGCCGGCGGCGATGGCGTCGCGAATCGTCGGGCGCGCCATGAACTCTTCGACCCGGCGTACGCGCTCGTCCATGAGCGCGGTCAACGCGGGGAAGTCCTCTCTGAGCTCGGGATCGGCCGCCGCGGCTTCTGCCGCGCAGTCGGTATGCGTCGTGAGGACGATGACCTTCACGCCGTTGATCACCGCAAGCTCGAGCATCTCTTGCTCGGCCGGCGACAGCACGGACCCCGCGGTCCGAACGACGTAGTAGTACTGCCGGGTGTCCCCGACCAGCTCGCTGATATCGATGCGACCATCCATGCAGGCAAGGATCGCCACGACGGGATGCCGCGGGGTGCGAGGAAACAGGTCACGCACGCCGGCCGCAAGCTGATTTTGCTCCTTGAGCTCCACCCAGATTTGCTCGGGGGTGATCGACTCGTCATGCTCGAAGTCGAAATGGCTGAGATGATCTTGCAAGCGGTAGCCGAGGTTGACCAATCCGCCCCCCACGATGAACTCCAACCGCGGGCTCAAGAGAAACGCTGACAAAAGGCCCACCAGCAGAACTCCAACGCCTGCCGCCCAAGCTGTCTTCTTCGTCATAGGGGCCGAGGGTACAATGAAAGGCCCGCGAACGGGTTCAATTCTCTGCCGCAGACTCTTCGCCCTCGGGCACCACGAGGAAAATGAGCCCCACC
>JBGUEF010000445.1:0-2933 GCA_041821485.1 Deltaproteobacteria bacterium | reverse complement strand
CCGCCCTCGCAGACCTGGCGTGACTGGGGCCGTGCTAGTCCGACGGCGCAATCTCTTGGGTCTCGCGGAGTTCTTTCTCGAGCTCGGTGACCCGAGCTTCCAGCGCTTCGAACCGCTTCTTTAGCGCCACCAGCTCACTGCGAAGCGCTGGCCCTTCGTCTTGTTTCTGTTCTGACATGACGCTTCCCTCGTGAGTAGAGTGCTTCAACCGTAGACGTGCGGAATCTCGGCGTGTGCCACCCCTGGTTCTAGTGCGTCTACGGCGCGGGTTTCATCGAACCAAACATAGGCATCGAACTGCCAGGGCAGCGCGGCTTGGAAGTAGTGGCTTTGAAGCTCGGTCTCCGGTCGATAAATGACGCCGATGGCCCGCTCCAACCGCGGCGACGCCAGCTCCTCGCGAACGGCGTCACGCGTCGGATAGCGTAGCGCCAGCAGAAACGCAGGCACGCCGCTGTCGTGGCAAAGTCGCTCGTAACTGCTGGGATGTGAGGGTCGGACCTTCTTGATCTCCATCGGGCCGTCCCAATCCGTCGCGGCCGCGACTGTCCCCGTATGGGTTCCAAAACCGATCGAGAACACGGCGTCCCCAAATTTCTGGCGGCAGAGCTGCCCGATGTTGTGCTCGCCACGCGCAGCCCCCATCTCGGTCGCGCGGGCATCGCCGATGTGCGAATTGTGGGCCCAAACCACCGCCTTGGACTCCGCCCCTCGAAACTCCAAGAGGCGTTCCAGGGTGTCGAACATGTGCTGGTCGCGAAGGTTCCATGACGCTGGTCCCCCGTAGTACATCACGCGATAGTACTCCTCCGCGGCGGCCACCAAGTGCGCGTTGGACGTCGCGTCAAAGAACCGATCGCCATCGGCCTTCGCGTAGTCGAGCCGCCGCTCCAGCAGGTCGCGAAGGACAGCAACGACGGGGCGCTCGCATTCAGCGTATCCCCGGCTGATCGCGGCGCGTCCGTAGAGTGCCGGGTCGCGCTCCCAGGGGGACAGGCAGGCATACCGCTCCCCCGCGATTTTCGCCGCCTTCGGATCGACGTCATTCAAATAGTGAAGAACCGCGTCGAGTGACTTGTACAAGCTGTAGAGATCGAGGCCGTGAAACTCCACGCGTCGCTCGGGGTCTTTGATCAGCTCATTGTGCGACTTCAGCCACGCGATTAGCTCGAGAACCTCTCGGTTCCGCCACATCCAAGTCGGGAAACGGGTGAACGGTGGATCTTCGCGAACAGGAAAGTCCAGCCCGCGAACATGGTGATCGATCCGTGCTGCGTCGGGCCAGTCCCCTTCGATAGCAACGATGTTGAAGCCGCGCCGCATCACGAGCTCTGTCGTGATGCGAGTCCTCATTCGATAGAATTCCGACGTGCCATGGCTTGCCTCGCCGAGAAGCACGACGCGCGCATCGCCAATCTGATCGAGCAAGGGACCAAGCTCGACTTCGCTGATCTCGGCAATCGGTTGGCAGGCTTCACGAATCAAGTGCGCGACTGGGAGCTCGGGACCTGGGATGCGTTTCTGGCTCGGTGCTTCAGCGCCTTCCGCGAAGCCTCCGGCGCCGATGAGTGGCACGAAACGAACGCCGCCCAGATCTTCGATATCCGTTTGCCCACTGCTGTCCTTGGTCACGCGCAGCAAGCGTTGGTCTCGCAGATCGGGTCCAACCGGGATCACGATTCGGCCGCCAGGGGCGAGCTGCTCGACGAGAACGCGCGGGACTTCCGGCCCACCCGCGGAGACGAGGATGGCATCGAACGGCGCATGTTCGGGCCATCCCAGCGTTCCGTCCCCGCATAGAACGTGCACGTTTCGATAGTCGAGCTCTCGCAGCCGGCGCTCCGCCTGCTCAGCCAACACGCGATGACGCTCGATCGTATGGACCTCGTGGGCGATTTCAGCGAGCACCGCGGCCGCGTAGCCGGAACCGGTGCCGATCTCCAAGACCCGGTCATGCGCCCCGAGCTTCAACGCCTCGGCCATCGCCGCGACGATGAAAGGCTGCGAAATCGTCTGCCCTTCTTCGATGGGCAGCGGCGTGTCATCGTAGGCGAACTCCGCTAGCTTCTCCGGAAGAAAGGCTTCGCGCGGCACGGCACGCATGGCGTCGAGCACCGCGGAGTCACGAACGCCGCGTGCCACCACGTGACGTTCCACCATGCGACGACGCTGTTCACTGGTGTCCATGTCTCTCATCCGAACTCCGGCATCCTGGGACCCTGATCCGCACTCTTCTCTTCGATCTCGGTCAGTGTGCCTTCGGTCATCGGGCCTCCTCCGCTTTATAGCGCACGGTCCATGCGATTGGGGTCCGAGACCTTGACCGAAAACGAAGCCAGAGCTATCGTATTTTTACGATGAAAGAACAGGCGTCGGTTGACTGCTGTCCCGCTTCAAGCGCCGAGCCGGACTTGCGCCCGGTCGAGGGCAGCGAGGCCGATCAAGAGCTCGCGATGTTGGCTAAGGCTATCGCGCATCCGGCCCGAATACGGATTCTCCGGGTACTTGTACACCGAACGGCCTGCGTCTGCGGGGACCTCGTGGACGAGCTTCCGCTCGCCCAATCGACCGTCTCGCAGCACCTCAAGGTGCTCAAGGAGGCCGGACTCATCCGCGGTGAGGTGGATGGTCCGCGCGTCTGTTACTGCATCGAACCTCGAGCGGTCCGGCGCCTCCGGGCGCTCGTGGCTGGAATATGAGAGGTTTTTCGGGCCCGCATCATCGTCTATCAACGATAACTTGGAGGAATGCCAATGACTGCTGTTCATGTTTTTGACCCTGCCATGTGCTGCTCCACCGGCATCTGCGGACCGTCTGTCGACGCGGAGCTCGTTCGCTTCGCCGCCGACCTCGACTGGCTAAAGGGCCGGGGCGTCGCCGTCGAGCGCTTCAATCTCTCCCAGGAGCCGGCTGCCTTTGCCGATGACTCCGCC
>JBGUEF010000444.1:0-2937 GCA_041821485.1 Deltaproteobacteria bacterium | reverse complement strand
GAAGGAGGACGAGGCGGCGGCGCGCACCACTTTCCTCGAGCAGTTCGAGCGCGTGGCGAATGGCGGGGCCGATGCGCGTGTAACCCGAGGGTGAAACCGCATGAAGGCGCTGCAGCCCCGTCCGGGACGAATCGTCAAAGCCTTTCGCGAGCAAGAACCGGCAATCGCGCCGGGTGTTGCTGTAAAAGGCACCAAGGCAAACCTTCGCCGACGTTGGTTCGAACGACTCGACCAGGACTTGAGCCGAGTCACGGACGACGTCGAAGATTCGCCTGTTCGACACCCAGGAATCGCTCGACAAGCTCGCATCGACCAAGATGAGCATTGCGAGCTCGGAGTCGTGAACCTTCCGTCGAACGTAGATGCGCGGGTCCGGATGCCTTCCCGCCATCAAGGTCGCCTGCCGGTCGACGAGCGCGTCGATGTCGATCTCGGTTCCGTCGAGCTGCCGGTTGCGCCAGCGGCGCTCGAGCTCCAATCGCTTGAGCTCGGCTTGGAGGCGCAGCACCTCGCCGTGAAGCCGCCGGCTTGCCGATGTCACGGTCGACGCCGGGCTGCTCGGCGGGGAAAGGTGCTCGTTGACGGTGCACCAGTCCGCGCGGTACTCGCGCCGCTTGAAGTTCCACTCCGGGTAGCGATGGGCACGCGTCGACTCCGGTTCCTCGGCGAGGTCGGCCGTGTGGAGCCCCGCCTGCAGATCGGCGCGATAGACCGACTGAGCGGTCTCCGACGTCCGTGTGAGCTTGGTGAGCTCGAGCTCGTCCAGAGCCTCCTCTTGCTCGGCAAGCTGGTCGGAGCCGTCGAGTTGCTTCCTACCGCTTTCATACTCGGTCGCCGTGTGGACCTTTTCGAACGAGTGAACGAGGGGGTTGTCGCGCTCCTTCTGCGACTCGATGTCGATGTACTCGACGTCGGTGGGACGCCGGCGCATCTTGCGCTCGGTCCCGCTCGGCAGGGTGCTTTGCGGATCGTCAGGCGGTTCGAGGGTGGCGTTCCAAGGAGTGGGAGGCGGCATTAGGAACCCCCATGGCGACGTGTATCCTTGGGCCACCCTACGCCCCGACAGCTTTGCAAGCGCGTCCTCGAAGTCCGCGGAGGCCTGCGCCAGACTCGAGGGCGTGTGGCTTGGCGTCGCCGCGTCGACGAGCTCGCGCGCCAGGATCGCCGCGCCGGAACCATCACCGGTATCGTCGAGGTCGCGCCGCAGGATTGCCCGGCACGCCATCGAAAAGCAGCGTGCGTCGGCGCTGCGCTCATCGAATGGAAAGCGGCCGACCGAGACGGCCGCACACCGGTTGACGAGTGACTCGGCGCCAGGATAACGCTCGGCGATAGTCTCTTCGATGGTCGGCATGCCGATCAGCATCGCGAGCGCCCGGCGGCGACCAGACCATTCACGCGCGGCCACGAACCCGAGCTCCGCGGCCGTGACGCCAGCCACCACGCGATAGAGATAAAAGGAAGCCTGGTCGTCCGGATCCGATAGCCAACCGAGATTCTGAGGCAAAGTCAGTCGCCCGGGCGCGACGCCGCCCGCACCACTTCCAGCAACCACCTCCCATTTGGCCCCGGTGAGGAGATTACTCAGCGTTTCAAAGCGGGGCGTCAGCGATTCGAGGGGGGACTCAGCCTCATCGACTCGGCCTCCCCTGCCGCTCACTCGCCGGAACGAACGGTAGAGCCAAGCAAATGCTCGCTGGTCCCAGTCCATCAGAACATCAGGTTGGCCAAGTCCTGCAGGGCTTCGAGCTGTGCGTGGTCGTCGGTGATCGGCTGCACGACCGCGGCATTGCAAGCCACCCGGGGCGCGATTCCACTGGCGATCAACTTGGCGGCCGTCACGAGGAGCCGGGTCGAAACCGTCTCGGCGAGCTGAAGCTCTTCCATGCCGCGCACCTTGTTCGCAAACTCCACGAGACGCTTGGGCGTTCCGTCCTCGAGCTTGCCCTCGTGAGCGACGATCTCTGTTTCGATCTTGGCTTCGGGATACGAGAAGCGCTGCACGACGAACCGCTGGCGTGTGGAAGGGCGGAGCTCCTTGAAGCCGCGCGCGTAGCCGGGGTTGAAGCTGGCGACGACCATGAACCCCTCGGGGGCCGCGAGCGTTTCATCGAGGCGGTCGATGTAGAGCTCGCGGCGATGATCGGTGAGTGAGTGCAAGACGACGATCACGTCCTCGCGCGCTTCGATGATCTCGTCGAGGTAGAGGATCGCGCCGGCACGGACGGCACGTGTGACCGGGCCGTCTTGCCAAATCGTCTCGGCGCCGCGGATCAAGAACCGCCCGACCAAGTCGATCGACGAGGTCTCGTCGTGGCAGGCCACCGTGATCAAGGGCAGCTCGAGCTGCGCGGCCATCGCCTCGAGGAACCGCGTCTTGCCGCACCCGGTGGGTCCGGCAAGAAGCAGCGGCAGCCTCTGGCGATGGGCGTGCTGGAAGAGCTCGACCTCTCGGCCGACGGGGCGATACCAGGGCGGGTTCGCGCTCATTCCGCCGGCGCAGCAGCCGCCGCGCCCGGGGAGACGGACTCCTCGACCTCACCCACCGGCAAGCCGTACCGGATGAAGTTGTAGATGAAGGCGATGATACCCGAGGTGAAGAGCGTTGCCGCCAGGATGAGCCCAATGAAGTGCACCTGAAGCTCACGCTGCACGTCGAGGAACTCCATGCCTGCACGACGCTCGAGGTAGACCTGCGCCACGCCAGCCACACCGAACGCCACCGTCATGCAGACCATTCCAATGTTGGTCGACCAGAAGGCGTAGGTCGCGCTGAGCGTGTCGAAGAGTTTACGCCCGGTCAGTAGCGGTAGGGCGTAGGTCATGATGGCGAGAATCAGCATCGCGTAGGCGCCCCAGAACGCCATGTGTCCGTGCATCGCCGTGACGAGTGTGCCGTGGGTGAACAGGTTCACCTGCGGCAATGTGTGCGCGAAG
>JBGUEF010000443.1:0-2937 GCA_041821485.1 Deltaproteobacteria bacterium | reverse complement strand
TTTGAAAGCGCGCGACATGGAGGCGATCTTCTTAGCTGGCGGCAGCACGCGCCTTCCGGGCCTCAATGCCTACATCGAGTCGTACTTCGGTAAACGGCCGCGCTCCGATTTGGACCCGATGCAAGTCGTGGGCCTCGGAGCCAGCCTGGCGGCAGCCCGCCCGGCGGTCGCAGAGCTCCTCGACCCCTGCGCCTGACCCCGAAAAGGAAAAAGGGGACAGTCCCCCTTATCGCTACTGGCTCTCTTAGGATTAGTTGGACAGTGCTTTGATGACGGATTCGTCGAGGTGCACATCCTGCTGCGGGAATGGGATCCCAATGCCTGCCTGGTCGAGCGAGGCCTTGCACGCTTGAATCGTCGCTTGCCAGACATCCCAAAAGTCACCGGTTTTGCACCAGATGCGCACTTGCCAATCGACCGAGGAGTCGCCAAGCCCCTTGAGGAAGACCTGAGGCGCCGGGTCCTTGACCATCCCGGGGATGCTCGCCGCCGCCTGTTCGAGGGCCGCGCGGGTCGCATCCACGTCGGCCGAGTACTCCGCGCCCACATCGATGTCGACGCGGCGAATGTCGTACCCGGTGTAGTTGGTGATCGTACTTCCGAACACTGCGCCGTTCGGGATGATCAGCTTCTTGTTGTCGAGCGTTCGGAACTCGCAGGTGAACAGATCGATATGCTCGCAGGTGCCCGTTTCGCCGTTCACCTCGACGAAGTCGCCCACCTTGAAGGGCCGAAACGCCAACAGCATGATGCCTGAAGAAAAGTTGCCGAGTGTGCCTTGGAAGGCCATGCCGACGGCGAAGCCAGCAGCGGCCAGCACGGCTGCGAAGCTCGCGGTCTGAATCCCGAACACACCCAGGCATCCGAGGACGGCGCCGATGAGGATCAGGTACCGGCCGAGCTTGGCAAAGAAGCGGGTCAAAGTTGCGTCGAAGTTGCGCTTCTCGAGCGCCGAGCGGACCCCCCGCTCCGTCCAGCTCGCGATGACCCAGGCGAAAAAGAGTGCGAGAAGAACGCCCAAGACCTTGGGGCCGTACTCGATGATCGGGTCGATGTAATTGCTCACTTCTGCGTCCATGATTCCTCCACCGTTCGAACGACTGCTAGCGAAGCAGTTGATCGAGAATGATCAGATTTTCGGCTTCCACGTCTTCGACGTTGCCATCTGATAGGATCATCGCCTTGGCTGCGTCGAGGAACAGTTGCCTATGCTCTTTTGGAACGTCTGCCGGGTCGAGGTCGTCGGCGCGGGGCGGAACCTCGAGCCATTGCGCGACCTGTTCTTGCTCTTCCTCGTCGAGGCCGAGACGAACTACCATCTTCACGATGAAGTCCCGCTCCGCGTCGGCGATCTCGAGGTCGGCCCAGGCAAAGGAGCACACAAACCTCATCAGTTGAAGCCTGTCCTCCCTGTTGAGCGCGTCCAGCATGCGCGGGACTCTACTCCGACCCGCGACGCAAAACTAGCCATAAGAGGGCCCCACAAAAAGCCGCACGCAGCGCAACTACGATAGGAAGCTACCCTGGCGTGCTTTTTAGGCTATGGTGCGGCTCCGATGGCCACCAAAGTGACCATGCCGCAGCTCGGCGAAAGCGTCGTCGAAGGCACGATTGGCAGATGGCTCGTCTCGGTGGGGCAGTCCGTCGCCAAGGACGAGCCCATCGTCGAGATTCTCACCGACAAGGCGGACAGCGAGCTTCCCGCTCCGGTTGCAGGCGTCGTGACCCAGCTGCTTGCCGCCGAAGATGACATCATCGCGGTGGGCGACCCGATTTGTGAGATCGACGAGAACGCGCAGGCTATTGCGAGTCCCACGGCGGCTACGGATGACGCGCCAACTCAGGCGGAGGCCGGCTCTCCTTCACCGACATCTCCCTCCGTTCGCAAGCTTGCGCGCGAGCAAGACGTCGACCTCGCGGGCGTTCAGGGCTCAGGTGGCGGCGGCCGTATCATGCACGATGACGTGATGGCGGCGATCGGTAGCGCAGCTGCTCCGGAACGAATGGCGACTCCGCCACCACCACCTCCGGCGGCACCGCCTGCAGCGGCCCCCCCTGTTCAAGCCGCTCCTCGGCCGGCGCGACCGCCGGCACGCGCCGGCGGACCAGGCGGTGCGTTCCGCATGCCGCCCTACGTTCCGAAGGACGGCGACGAAATCGTTCCTTTCACGCGTCGCCGTCGAATCATCGCCGACCACATGGTCTTCTCGAAGCAAACCGCTCCAGACGTGGTCACCTTTGCCGAGTGCGATCTTCATCGGACGGCGGTGCTCCGAGACCAGCACAAAGGGCACTTCAAAAAAGAGGGCGTCAATCTCACCTATCTGGCTTTTGCCATTGCTGCTACGGCTCGCGCCCTTCGTGAGTTCCCCGAAATCAACTCCCGCGTTCTCGATGACGCGTTCGTCAAGCTCGCCGAGGTGAATGTCGGCATCGCTGTCGACACCGACGAAGGTCTCGTCGTTCCCGTAATTCGAAATACAGACGACCTGACGATTCGCGGTGTAGCCCGGGCGGTCGCCGACGTCGCTGAGCGAGCACGATCGGGCAAGCTCACACCCAACGACCTCGCCGGTAAGACCTTCACCATCTCGAATCCCGGCCGCCGAGGCAACCTCGTCGGCGGCGCAATCATCTCCCAGCCCAACGTCGCCATTCTGCGCCTCGGCACGATCAAGAAGCGCGTCGTGGTCATCGAACACGAGGGCGAAGACGTCATGGCGATTCATCCGGTCATGCACATTGCTCTGACGTACGACCACCGGGTCGTGGACGGCGTGCACGCCAACGGCTTCCTGTACCGAATCGCCGAAATACTCGAATACGGCGACTTCGAACTGTAGGCCGTCCGGGGCAGGGGCAGTGCCCGTGTCAGTGCCGGTGCCAGCGTCAGTGTCAGCGACAGCGTCAGTGTCAGTGTCAGTGTCAGTGTCAGCG
>JBGUEF010000442.1:0-2951 GCA_041821485.1 Deltaproteobacteria bacterium | reverse complement strand
GGTCTTCGGCGACGGCCGCTGACGCGAACGCCGATCCGGTGCTCCTTCTCGAGGCGGGCGCAGAGCCGCAGTCACCACTTCGCTACAAAATCGCGGATGGCACGACGACGAAATCCAACATGGACTTCACGATTGCAACCCTGGCGACGACCTCGGAATCCGCGGCGCTTTCGGTCGTGCCGGGCGTCCGGCTTCACATCGTATCCGGGCCGGCAATGGCTAGTGACAACGGCATCAAGTTCGAGGTCAACATCGCGAAGGCCGAGGCCGCCGTCCCGCAGGGGATCGACCCGAAAGTCGCCGAGGAGCTGAGGCAGAGCGCTGCCATCCTCGACGACGTGGGCGGCACCGTCGAAATGAACGACCGTGGCATCATGCTGGCGACGGAGCTCAACGACAAAGCCAAGAGCCCTGACATCCCGCTCCGCCTGCTGATGATGATCGTCAACGCGCGCACGACGCTCTCCCGCGTCGTATTGCCGGCCGAGCCGGTGGGGCTCGGAGCGCGCTGGGAGGCCCGCAAGGAGCTCACGCTCTACGGATTCAAGGTGCAGCAGGTCGACTCCTACACGCTGGTCGAGCGCGTGGGCGACGAAATCAAGCTCAACGTCACCGTCACCCAGAACGCGCTGCCGCAGTCCGTCGATTTCCCGGAGGACGGGGTCTCGATTGCCGTCGAGCAGATGGTCGCGAACGCACGCGGTGAAATCATTCTCAACCTGAACGCGCTCGAGTCCGACGCCGCCGCGGCAGGCGAGGCAACCGACAAGCTCACGGTCACCGGCCCAGAGGGCACCGAAAAGGTCGAAGTCAACGAAGCCTTCGAGATCCGCATGACCAACACGACCGCCTTCGAGTAGCCCCGCAATTAACCCTACCAAAAAGGGGACAGTCCCCTTTTTCGAGGGGTTAATTTGTTGGCGCGGATTATGTTGGCCCGGGTGAGGGAGGATCGGGGCACGTTTGATGCGGTTGTGGTTGGCTCTGGGCCGAATGGGCTGAGTGCTGCGGTTGCGCTGGCGCAGGGAGGGGCATCTGTGCTCGTGCTCGAAGCCGCCGATGATATCGGCGGGGGGACGCGAACCGTGGAGCTCACCTTGCCCGGGTTTCACCACGACGTTTGCTCGGCGGTGCACACGACCGGGATTCTCTCGCCGTTCTTTCGTTCACTGCCGCTCGAGGAGCATGGCCTTCGGTGGATCGTGCCTCGTGCGTCCGTTGCGCACCCGCTCGACGATCAGCCTGCGGTGATGTTGTGGCAGTCCCTGGAAGAGACCTGCGCCGGGCTCGGCGCGGACGCGAGCAGTTACCGAGACCTGATCGCTCCGTTCCTCGACAACCCGGACGGTTTCTTTGGCGACGTGCTGGGGCCGCTGAGTTGGCCGAAACACGCAGGCATGTTCATGCGATTCGGCGCGAACGCGATGTGGCCTGCGGCTAGCTTTGCCAAGTGGCGATTTCAGCAATCCCGCGCCAAGGCGCTGTTCGCGGGATGTGCTGGCCACAGCATTCTGCCCCTCGACAAGATGTTCACGGCCGCCCTCGGGCTCATTTTTTCGATCGCAGGCCATGTGGAGCCCTGGCCGGTCGTGGCGGGTGGCTCGCAGGCAATCGCCAGAGCGTTAGGCAATCTCTTGCGAGAGCTCGGCGGAGAGATCCGCACCGGCGTGCTCGTGACTTCTGCAGCAGATCTTCCGGCAGCCCGCGTCTACCTGTTCGACACCAGTCCGGACCAGCTCGCTTCGATCGGCGAATCCGCGCTGCCGAGCGGCTACCGGCGGCGACTCGGTCGCTATCGATACGGCCCCGGCGCGTTCAAGCTCGACTGGGCGCTCGACGGTCCCATTCCGTGGCGCGACCCCAATTGCCGAGAGGCGTCCACGGTCCACGTCGGTGGCACGCTCGAAGAGATCGCTGCCGGGGAAGCAGCGATGTTTCGAGGGAAGCATCCCGAGCGACCCTACGTTCTGCTCTGTCAGCAAAGCGAGCTCGACCCGAGTCGAGCGCCCGAAGGCAAGCATACGGGCTACGCGTACTGCCACGTTCCTGGCGGGTCCACGGTGGACATGACCGAAGCGATCGAGAACCAAGTCGAGCGTTTCGCGCCTGGCTTCAAGGACCGAATTCTCGCCAGGCACACCATGAACACCCTCGACTTTCATCGATACAACCCGAACTACGTCGGCGGCGCGATCACAGGCGGCGTCGCCGACGTCTTCCAGCTCTTCACGCGACCGGTAGCGAGACTAGATCCATACACGACGCCGAACCCACGCGTGTTCATCTGCTCCGCGTCCACGCCACCGGGCGGCGGCGTGCACGGGATGTGCGGCTTCCATGCAGCGCAGAGCGCACTGCGGCGCTTGGAAGGGCTCGAGCCAGCGTTTCTGTTTAGCTGACGCTGCGAGGGCTAACCGACGTTGCGGCGTTCGTGGGAGCCGAGTTGTCTGTCGCAAGACGCAAGGAGCTCATCAGCCTTCACGCGGACCTCCGGGTTGAACTCTACAGGACGTCGTTGTACAAGGCCCGCTGCCGCTCGGGAGGCTCGGCCCAACTCATGCAACGTCGTGCGCTTTCGCTCATCATTCCCGTCTACAACGAGGACGCGATCCTCGCGGAGCTCGACCGCCGCCTCAAAGCGTTCCTGCTCGAGGTCGATGAGACGTGGGAGGTGGTGTTCGTCGACGACGGTTCGCAAGACCGCACGTCCGAAATGCTGAACGAGCTTGCCGCAGCCGAACCGCGCTACAAGGTCATTTCCTTATCTCGGAATTTTGGGCATCAGCTGGCGATCACCGCTGGCGAGCATAGTAACTACAAACGCGCTTTGAGGTTCACGCCCCACGCGACATAACATCCAGTTCTGCGCAATTGGGCTCTCAGCATGGTCCCAAGGGGCTAAGAGAGCAGGAGGACTCGAAGTGTTGGACCCCTTCGACATCCAACAGCGG
>JBGUEF010000441.1:0-2956 GCA_041821485.1 Deltaproteobacteria bacterium | reverse complement strand
GGCTCATCCTTTGTCTACGCTCCCGAACCGCTAATGCCCGCCTTGCACCGAATGACAAGACCGAACCTACGGCCCCCTACTGCATCTGCGGCGACAAAAGGAGGCACCGATTACGCCACGCCTTGTGACAATTCACCCTCTAGGCTTGTAATTGTGTCGCCCATATGGATCGATGGGCGCAGGTGGGCGATTTAACCGGGCCAGGTAGGAAGAATTCAGGCATCCGCGTGTCGGGTGCCTGGGCCCGTGGCGTGGTGAATTCGTTCCGGGCCCTCGGCCTGGATGTCGAGGCCCTCTGCAAAGAGGTCGGCACCAGCATCGATATCTTCATGGATACCAACCACCGGCCGCCTCGCGATGCGTTGGGCGGTTTTTGGCGCGCCGCGCTCGTTCAGAGCGGGGACAGGCACCTCGGGCTCAGCGCTGCCGAGGCCTGGGAGCCGCGTGCCGATCACCTCGTCGTCCTGCTCCTGACCAGCGCCGAAACCGTGGGCGAGGGCCTCGAGGCAAGCCTGCGGTATCAGGAGCTCCTCTCGCACGGCCGTGTGGTGACCTTGGGCGAGCATCCCGAGTATCACGTGCTCCACATCAACAAGATCGAGCACGAGCTTCCCATCACTGCTCATGAGATTGAGTTCATCGCGGTGTTCGCCATGAAGCTTCTCCGCTTTGCCACCGACGGAGCGTTCAAAGCCCGAGAGGTACACTTCGAGCACCCGTATCGGGGCAACATTCAGAAGTACACTCACGCGTTCGGCTGCTCCGTGCTGTTCGGCAAGGAGAAGACCGCCATTTTTGCCGACGATGAGGCCTGGGCGCTTCCGCACGCGCACGGCAATCAAGCGCTGCACGGCCAGCTTCGAGGTGTCGCTGCGGGGCTTCACGCGACGATCGAGGCCCATCCTTTCATCGACACGGTTCGCGATAACATCAAGCTTCTGCTTCCGAGAGGGAAGTCGAGCATCGAGGCGGTGGCGTCGTCGCTTCACATGACACCGCGCACTCTGCAACGTCGCCTTCAAGAAGATGGTACGTCGTTCCGCGTGTTGATGGACGCCGTCCGTAAGTCGATCCTCCTCGAGGGTTTCGAGCGCAATCAAACGCCCGACGAGGTCATGCGATACGCGGGCTACACCAACCCACGGAGCTTCCGCCGGGCCCTCAAGCGCTGGGACCTCGCCGACGTGGACGACGAGCTGGCCCCGTAAGTCAGGGCTCTCGCGCCTCGGCGGCCGTCCACCCGTCGTTGCGCCGTACGGTATGCGCATCGCGGTGCTCGTCGCCGGCCTCGTCCCACTTCCACTTGGCCTGCTCCGCCCTCGGCTCGATTTTCGAGCGCTTCCACGAGACCCATTCGGTGCATTGGCGCAGGTTCGGATTGGAGGGGGCGAGCTCCCGGATCTCGGCGGGAAATGCCTCGAGTGGCTGGGCGCTGCGCCGGACGACCTCGATCTCCACCGGGCTCTTCATGTTCACCCGCGAGCGCAGATTGACGACGTATGTCTTGCCCGCGCTGAGGTTGGCCTGCATGAGCTGAATTGTGGGCGGCGCCGTGCCCGTGATCACCATCAGCATGTGCTTTCCCGGCCACATCGGGGAGGCCGTCTGCCGCCCGTTGTAGAGCACCGCGATGCACCGGCCGGCTTGCGTGACGATGCGATAGGCCGTCTCGCTCGCTTGCCGGCGACGGGGGCGTGAGAACACCAGAAGGGCCTGGTCCGCCGGCGCCGCGTAGGGAGACTTCACAGTCTTCGGAATCTGAGCCTCTGCCGCCGGGGCGATCCACAGCGCGACTAGCAGCAGAGCGATCGTGTGACGCGCTCGGGTGGGTCGGCAGTTCATCTTGTGAGCTATCTCGCATGTCACGACCCGAGCTTCCAGGCGGATAAGAGTCTTTCCACGTAGTTCCAGCGCGTTCGCGCCCGACCCGAGTCTTGCAGGCGGCGGCCTCTGATTTTCGCAATACTGTATCGGTGCGCATGTCAGAAGTGGGGAGTCGAGCGCCTACGCTCCCGGCTGCCCTCGAAGCTCAGATTCCTCGGATCGGGGACGTTCTCGACTCGAAGTTCCGCATTACCGGGGTCCTCGGTTCCGGCGGGATGGGCTGCGTCTATCTTGCGGAGCACCTTTCGCTCAGGCGCCCCGTCGCGCTGAAGCTGTTGCATCGTGCGGTGGAAGGCATCGACGAGGTCACGATGCGCTTCGAGCGCGAGGCCTTCGCGACCGGTCGCGTCGACCACCCGAACTGCGTCAACGTCTCGGACTTCGGGCGCCTGGATGACGGCACGCTCTACATGGTGCTCGAGGTACTGGACGGCGTTTCCTTGTTTGACCTGCTCGAGCGGGAGCACAGGATCGAATGGAGGCGTGCCTTGCACATCGGGCGGCACGTGTTGAGCGCGCTGGTATGCGCACACGATGCGGGCATCGTTCACCGAGACGTGAAGCCCGAGAATGTCATCCTCGTCGAGCAGGATGAGGACCCCGATTTCGCCAAGATCCTCGACTTCGGAATTGCGAAGCTCTTCGATGGCGCAGATCTTCCGAGCGATGACCCGCGACTGACGCAACTTGGCGTCACCATCGGCACGCCCACCTACATTGCGCCCGAGCAAGCGTTCGGCCAGCCGATCGACGCGCGTGCGGACATCTATGCGCTGTCGGTGATGCTGTACGAGATGATCGCCGGTGTACCGCCCTTCGAGGCAGACGAGGTGGTGGCGCTACTGAGCATGCACACCTCGGCCGAGGTGCCTCCGTTTCGCAAGCTCGCTCCCGATGCACGCGTGCCCAAGAGCGTCGAAGCGCTGATTCGCGAGGGACTCGAAAAGCATAAGGAAGACCGAGTTCCTAACGCCGCCGAGTACATCGCGCGCATCGATGAGATCCTCGACACCGGCCCGTCCGCGTTTTCGTCCGAAGGCGAATCCGGGTTGAGGGAGCTCCCGTCCCTCGT
>JBGUEF010000440.1:0-2965 GCA_041821485.1 Deltaproteobacteria bacterium | reverse complement strand
GCTGGCTACGGACCCGAGGATACGCCGGTGCTTCGTCGCTCAAGCTAGTCGGGGACCGCCATCAACTACGCGGGCGTCAGCGAGTTGCGGTAGCCAGGTGCGCCTGTTCGGACACGGCCAAGGGCGATCGCGCGTCGAGACTATGCGACCCGGGCGCTCTAGCCACCCGACCACTGGTCATCGATGGACTCAATGTGATCACGACGATAGAGGTCGCGCTGGCGGGCGGGGTTCTGCTGTTGGGCAGGGACACATGCATGCGTGACATGGCCAGCTTTCACGGAAGCTACCGTCTGGTGCAGGAAACCGAGCGAGCCGTCGCCATCCTCGTAGATATCATCAAAGTGATGAGACCATCCGAGGTGACGGTCTACATCGACCGCCCCGTCTCGAACTCCGGTCGCCTGGCCGAGATCGTACGAGCTACGGCGACCGCGAAAGACTTGCGCCTCGAGGCCGCGACCGCGGACCGCGTCGACGAAACGCTCAAAGCGTCTACTGCCGTGGTTGCCACTGCCGACAGCGCCATCCTCGACCAATGTGGCGACTGGCTGAACCTGGCGCGCGTCGCCATCGATCAGAACCGCACGGAGCTCGAGCCGCTTTGGCTATTGGATTTGTCCTAACGGTACGCGCTGTCTGAGGAAGTCCAGCGTTGAGCGTACGATTCGGCTCCGGTGCGGTTCAATCGCGATTTCCATATGCTCGCAATCGAGCTCGATGACCGTGGCCGACTTGCAGTTCCGGGCACGCCGGATGGTCGGTCCTGGCGGATTGATTTTGTCGATCTTCGAAGGAAGGACGAGGGTCGCTCGAAGGAACCGCCGAAGCATGACCCCCGGCCGATACGCCCACAACAGTAGAGCGATACGGGCGGGGACTTCGTAGTTGAAGTCGGGGGGGACGATGGCTCTGAGGCCGGGATAGGCGTCGGGCGATGCAAGCAGGCAAAGCTCACCTGGGCTTGCCGTAATCGGAACGGTGGTTGGAGGGCGACCAAACCAGGAGCCGACTACGTCTTTCAAGCCCCTTGCTACGATGCGAAGGAAAGCGAGAGGGCTCCACTGCCTCACGGCCGCCAGAGTACTGCTCAAGCCGTCGAACATGGGCGCCACCGCAATGACCGCCGCCACATTTTCATTTTTCGTTGCGGCCGAGAGCGCATGACCGCCACCGAGCGAAAAACCCCAGGTCACGATGCGGCTCGAATCGACTTCGTCCTGGGCGCGTGCGAACTCGATGGCGGCTTGCCAATCTTCGAGCTGCTTGCGAATCGAAACCAATTGGCGTGGTGCCCCGCCACTGTCACCGAAGCCGCGGTAGTCGAAAAGGAGCACGGCGTACCCGGCCTGGGCAAACGCCAGCGCGAACTCGCGGAGGCTGCACTCGCGCGTCAGACCAAACCCGTGTCCCATCACGATGCAGGGCGTGGGCCCGGCCGCATCGTCCGCCGCAAAGAACCAAGCGCGACAGATGTCGTCTCCGCTGCACAGCTCAACATCGGATTCTCGAACGGCCAAGTGCTAAGACTCGGCGATCTTCAGCGCCTCATCAAGCCCACCTCGCTTGCCGATCAACATTCGAAGCTGAATTAGCTTCGGCGGCCGATTGAAGGCGACTGCGCCGACGAGCCGGCCGGCACGGCCGTAGAGGGCGATGAACTTCTCGCTCTCGGGTGTGCCACCGGCGAGAACCAGCTCATCGGTCGGCTTGGGCCTGCCGACCCCCTGAATCTTGATGTCGAATTGGTCGGACCAGAACATCGGAACCGACTCGAATGGTTTCGCTTCGCCCGGTGCGGCGAGCAGGCTGGAAACCGCGTGGCGCGCCTGCTCGACGGCGTTGGTCCAGTGCTCGACCCGCATGCGCTCTTCGAAGAGTGGATTGTACCAGCTCGCCACATCTCCAGCCGCGACGATGCCGGGAACGCTGGCCGCCAGTGTTTCATCGCATCGAACTCCATCTTCGAGCTCGAGGCCCGAGCCTTCAAGCCACGACACCGACGGGCTCACCCCGATTCCAACCACGACGAGGTCGCAATCCACCTTGGTGCCGTCATCCAGCAGCACGCTTTCGACGCGGTCTGATCCGCCGAAGCCTCGTACGCGCCGTCCGCAATGGACGCGAACGCCGCGGCGTTCATGGACTTCCCGCAGAACGGCTCCAAGGCGAGGGCCAAGGGTTTGCGCCAGCGGGGTCTCCAAAGCCTCGATCATCGTGACCTCGAGCCCCAGTTGCCTGGCGGAAGCCGCCACCTCGGCGCCGATGAAGCCCGCACCGATCACGGCGACCCGAGGCTTGGCGGTAAGCGCGGCACGAATCGCCAACGAGTCGTCTAGGGTCCGGAGCGTATGGACGCCGTCGATGCGCGGTTGATTGGGAAGCTCGCGCACCTGACCGCCAGTGGCAATCACCAACCCGTCGAAGGGGACTGCGGCGCCGCCTTCGAGCCCCACTTCACGCGCTTCCGTATCGAGCGAGACCGCGCGTCGGCCGAGCACGAGATCGACGTTCAAGTCGTCGTAGCTCTTTCGACGCAACGACAGTCGCTCCGACTCCCACTCGCCGCGTAGCACCTCTTTGGAGAGCGGCGGCCTATCGTACGGAAGGTGCTCTTCGTCACCGATCAACACGAGCTCCCCTTCGAACTTAGCGCGCCTGATGAACTCCACCGCACGCAGCCCTGCGAGGGACGCCCCCACGACGGCGATCCGACTCATCTCGGTCATCGATCGAAGGGATCGTTCTTCTGATTGCTCATCGCAACCGCTTGCGTAACGAGCGTCTTGATGTCCTTCGCAGCCCCCCGAAGTACCTGAAGAAGCCCAGAAACAAGCTCAGCGTGATCCCGAGGCACCCCCTCCAGATACGAAGGCGGCCGCGACGAGGGCGCGGACGCTGACACTGGCACCGCCGCTGACACTGCCGCTGACACTGGCACCGCCGCTGACACTGGCGCTGACAC
>JBGUEF010000439.1:0-2968 GCA_041821485.1 Deltaproteobacteria bacterium | reverse complement strand
TTGTCCATCTCGAGGTACTTGATGAGCTCCTCGCGAAAGATCAGAAGCGCCCAGGCGCCGACGCTGTGCTTGTAGCCCTTGAAGAGCTCCTTGGTCGCGGCCTGTCCGCCGGGCCAGTTGGTCTTCTCGAGGATCAGGACCTTTTGGCCTGCCCGCTGGAGCTCGACTCCGGCGGTGAGGCCGTTGTGGCCTGCGCCCACGATGATTACGTCATATTCGGACATCGATTCGTTCCTTTGGGTCAGCTAGCCTTCGCACGAAAGTGCGAGGTGTCGGTGGTGAGAGTAAGGGATCTGTCTGAATGGATCTTCTGGGCTCGCTCGAAGAGTGTTTCTTCGGTTTCGATTCGCTCCGGATCCTGGACGCAGGCCTCAGGCGGGCAGGCCGCAGCGCACATCTGCTCGTCGTGGTGACCGACACACTCGGTGCACAGGTTGGGATCGATGACGAAGATCTCGTCCCCCATTGAGATTGCGCTATTCGGGCACTCGTCTTCGCAAGCCCCACAGTTGATGCAGTCGTCTATGATGATCGTCGCCATATCAAGCCTCTAGTGATGACGCAGCTGCGGCTGCTGAGGAACTCATAACACAGCATGACACAACAGACAAGAGTTGTATCATGTTTCTTTTGTTGATTCGCGGTCTGTAGAGCTAGCTCTGGGCATAAAGCGGCTAAAAGCCCTGTGTTTCAAGGCTCTTACGACGTGTCGCTAGCGGAACCGAACGGTTGCTTGCATGCCGCGCTCACCCGGATGCATCGAGAGCTCGGTGACGAAGTCGGGCTCGAAGCCTTCGGCGAGGTTCGGTTCCAGGCGCTGAAGGAGCGTAGCGAGGATCATCCGCATCTCCATCATCGCGAACTGCTTGCCGAGGCAGACCCGCGGGCCGCCGGCAAATGGGGTGTATGCGCCTCTGGGCAAAGCTCGCTCGGCCTCCCGGGTCCAGCGCTCGGGCCGGAACTCCATCGGGTTGTCGTAGTACTTCGGGTTTCTGCCCATCGCGATGTGGCTGATGGTGACGGTCTGGCCCTTTTTGATTTCGTAACCCTCGATGACCAAGTCCCGCTGCGCCTCGCGGGCGTACGCCCAGACCGAAGGAAGGAGCCGAAGCGACTCCTTGACGACCATCTCGAGGTACGGAAGGTTCGGCAGATCGTCGACCTCGGCGCGACGCCCCTGCAACACGCGATCGAGCTCTTCGCGCATCTTCGCCACTTTGTCCGGGTTCTTGGCAAGCAAATACCAGGTCCAGGTCAGGGCATGCGCGGTGGTTTCGTGCCCGGCGAAGATCAACGTCATCGCTTCGTCGCGGAGCTGCTTGTCGGACATCCGTCCTTGCTCGTCCTCGACGAAAACCATGTGCGAGAAAAGATCGCCATGGTCCTTTTGACTGGTGAGACGTTCTTCGTGCACGCGCCGAATGATCTCTTCGATTTTGGCGATCGCCCTCTTCTTCCGCCGGTTCTCGGCGGAGGGCCACCAGTCCGGCCGCGGGATCATTTTGTCGGCATCCGTGACCAAGATCTCGCTGATGTCCGCTAGCGCATCCCGAATGGTGTCGGAGTCGCCCTTTCCGATGTCGATGTCGAACAACGTGTCGGCCACGACCTCGAGGGCGAGCGCGTTCAGCTCGAGGCGCATGTCTCTGCGCTCGCCTTCCTTCCAGCGGTCGAGCATTCGTTCGGTGAATGCAACCATCGTGGGCGCGTAGGCGTCCACGCGCTTCTTGTGAAACCCAGGCAAGATCAGCTTGTGCTGGCGCTTCCAGGATTCACCATCGTTCGGGACGAGACCGTTTCCGAGAAACGGTTTCCACATCGTCTTGACGTACTCGGGCTTGTAGAAGTCAGCCCAGTGCGTGACGTTGATCCCATAGACGACCGCGGGATCTCGTACGAACATGAGGTCACGAACCAATGCGCGAGAGATGAACACGTCGCCGTGCTCTTCATGCTTGTCGATCAAGAACCCCGAGCGGTCGCTGATCATCTCCAACAGGCAGCCCCAAAACCGATGCCCCTTCCTTCGGGGAATGGGCCTGGTCGGCACCGAGCTGGGGCTGGCCTGTAGTGTAGCTTCGGCGGTCACTGGACTAAACTGGTTGTAAACATAAGGGTTGGGGGGCGCAACCGGTTATCCTCTGCTGAAGCGGCTTCATGGAAGACTCTCCACTCATCGATGCGGTGCTCGATCGTTATCGGCAACCACTAGGGCCTCACTACCCGCGGTACCGGGGGCATGTGTACCGGGTCTATCACTACACTCGACACCTGATTGCACAGCGGGGGGACGATGCAGAACGAGACGACTCTGCGATTGCGGTAGCCGCCGCCTTTCACGACCTGCGTTTCGCGACCGATCAAACCCTAGACTACCTCCCGCCGAGCATCGCGTGCGCGACCGAACATCTCGAGAGTCTCGGCCTTTCAGAGCTCGCACCTACGGTCGGCCGGATGATTGGCTTTCATCACAAGCTCACGCCATACCGCGACGAGGATGCGACTCTCGTCGAGCCTTTCCGGCGGGCCGATCTGGTCGATCTCTTCGCTGTGCCTGGGGTGGGTGTTCCTTTCGCACTTCGTCGCGAAGCCCAGTCGTCATACCCGAAGTGCGGTTTCCGCGGCTTCGTGTGCCGAACGCTCTTAATTGGAGCGCTGAAGCAGCCCTGGCGGCCGCTCCCCATGCTGCGCTGGTAGCCGGGCCGAGGATAAAGCCTTTACGCTCGGCGCGGCCGGAACTAGAGGAACACATAGTGGAGATGGAGTACCGGCGACTGGGAAATGCGGGCCTCAAGGTCAGCGTGCTGTCGTTTGGTTCGTGGGTGACGTTCCACAATCAGCTCGGCCACGGGACTGCGTTGCAGTGCATGCAAGCAGCCTGGGAGGCAGGTGTGAACTTCTTCGACAACGCCGAGGTCTATGCCGACGGCAAGTCGGAAATCATCATGGGGCACGTCGCCCGGGAGCT
>JBGUEF010000438.1:0-2969 GCA_041821485.1 Deltaproteobacteria bacterium | reverse complement strand
AGCAAGCCGGTGCGTGTTCAAGGAGCCGGTGACGTGGCCGCCTCCATGGAAATAGATGAGCGCCGGCGCGTTGATCTCCGCAACCTGCGCCGGCCGGTGCAGCTCGCAGGGCACCGGGCCTGCGGGGCCCTCCACCTTGAACGCGCGCAGCGCGACGGGAGACGTTGGCTCGTGCCCGAGTAGCGTGCCGGTGCGCTCATAGTCGTTTCGGGTGGCCTCTACCGACTCCAGCAGCTCTGAGGGAATGTAGAAATGTCGAGCGATCACCTGGCAGAGGAGATCGAGCTCTTGGCCATCGACGCGAGTCGGTTTTCCTGCGGCGAGTCGCAGCAAGGGTCTCGGAAGACGGACTACCCCTTGCGCGAAAGGCTTCAGAAATCTTAGCGGGATGAAGTCGAGGTTCATGTCTTGTAGCGCCAGCTTAGCCTTTGGCGGCCAGCGGGGTCACGGTGCCGTGCTGTTCTCGAGGCTCCGCCGTCTCGGCTAGCGCCAGATGCTCTGGGAGCTCGTCGCGGGCGAAAACGTCGTCTAGGTGTTCCGCGCGGCGAATGACGGCGGCGCGGTCGTCGGTGACCAGGACCGACGCCGGGCGCGGCATTGCGTTGAAGTTGCTAGCAGAGACCTCCTGGTAGGCGCCGGTGTCGAGCAGCGCGAACAGGTCACCAACCTCGACCTCCGGCAGCGCGACGGCACCGAGCAGCCGGTCTCCGTAGCAGCTCCGGCCAGCCACGTCGGCTTTCATCGCGGGGGGCGCATCCAACTTATTGGCGATACGGAAGTCGTGCAAGTGGTGTTCGTACCGGCCGCCGACCAGCCAGAACTCGGTGGTGTCGATCGTGACCACGTTCCATTTGATCGGAGAGGTCATCTTCTTCGTCGCTTCAATGGTCGTCAGATGAACGCCGGCGTTGCCGTGAATGCTGCGACCGGGCTCGAGCTGAAGCATGATGCCCGTCGGATCGACCCCGTGCTTCGGAAGCGCCTGGAGCAACGCCGCCGTCGTGGCCCGTCCGTAGTCCTCGATGCTCGGCGCCGGGATCGTATTGGGGCCGCCCTTGAGCGCCACTCCCATCACGTTGTCGATGACGAAGTACCGAATCTTCGACCCGAGATACTTCAGTCCGAGCGAAAGCAGATGAAGCGCTCCGAAGGCGACGGGATCGCTGTAGTGCGTAGCTGCGTTGTGCGGATCTCTTGGAATTGCGAACCCCCCGCCGATGCTGAGCTCCTGGGACTGATATCCGCCGAGCGCTTTACAGACCCGGCCGATGTCCCGCGCGTAGGCATGCATCTGCGCCTCCCAGTACTCCGTCGTGGCCTTGTGTCGCCCGTGGTGCTGATGGAAGCCCACCAGCTCGACATTCGGGAGATTCATCACGCGCCTGCCCGCCTCGATGACCTCGTCGATCGAGAGCCCGCCCTTGTAGAGCAGCGCCGTGATGTCGGTCGCTACCATGCCCTCGGCGACGAAATCGCTTCTCTTCACGAAGCCCGAGATAGCGGGGCGAATGCGGAGCCGAACATGGGCGGTCTTCGACAGGGTCGGCGCGAGCTCCTCGAGGAACTCGACATCCCTGAGGCTGTCGATCGTGAGCCGTGCCCCAACCTCTAGCGTTCGCCGAATGTGCTCCTTTTCCTTCGGCACGCCGTTGGCGGAGATGAAACGCGGTTCGACCCCAGCGCGAAGCGCGACGTCTAGCTCGCCCGCAGAGTAGATGTCGGCGCCGCACCCCTCGTCAGCGAGGACTCGCTGGATCGCGTACGTCCAGTTCGCCTTCACTGCGGGCATCACCTTCACCGGGCCAGCGGTCCAGCCGCTTTCGAAGGCATCTTTGAAGCGTCGGACGTTGCGACGAATTTGGTTCTCGGAGAACACGAACAGAGGCGACCCAAAGCGCTCGACTAGCTCGGTGCTCGCCAGCTCCTCGACGAATAGAACGCCATCACGGTTGCTCAAGCAGTCATCAATTCGCTTCTCGGCCATGGCTCATCTCCTTTGCTGCGAGCCCGAGGGGTGGACTCCCGATGGTACTCCTTCTTCTTAGTGGAGGAAGCGGCGCGGCTCTTAACCGCCCGCGACGGAAAATTGACACTCGGCGACAATCCGCAGGAACCGCAGATCCGTCGCAGCATGTTCGACCACGTGGCCCGCGCGCTCGAGGCCCTCGGGTACTCCCCCGAACCCGCTTCCAGGCCGCGGCCGACGGATTTGACCCCGATCCAGACGCCTTCGTCCCGTTTCGACGCTTCGCCCAGATGCTCGAAGACGCCGCACGCGAGCTCGGCGACCCCTGCCTCGGGCTTCGCGTCGGGCTTGCCACCCACCCAAGAGATATCGGGCCACTCGGGTTCGTCTTGCTCAATTCGCCAACGGTCGGCGCTGCAGTCGACAACCTGGTGAGGTACCTTGAATTCCACCAGACGGGGGCCGAAGTCACAGCGAAAGAAGACCGCGGATACTGGCGCCTCGCCTACCGCGTGCTGCATCCCGGCGCGTCGGAATTCTACCAGGACGCGGAGTGCACGATTGGGACGCTGGGAGCCGGGATGACGCACATCGGCGCGTGAAAGTTTGCCCCAGCGGAGATTCATTTTCGGCGAAGCAGGCCGGCTCACCAGCAAGCGTATCGCGAAGTTCTTCCGGGCATGACCATACGTTTCGATCAGCCCGTCGATGCCGTGTTGGTCGACCCCCACGTTGCGAACCAACCTGTCGTCGGCGCGGACCAACAGCTGCTACCGATCCTGGAACAGCACGCACGGCTCCTATTGGAGCAGGCTCCCGGCGGAGACGAGCTGCACTCCCGCGTGAAGCAGGCCGTCGCTCAATCCCTACAGAGCGGACAGCCCCGAATCACTCACGTTGCACGCACCCTCGGGATGGGTGAGCGCACGCTGCAGCGCCGACTGAGCGAGAGGGGCCTTACGTTCAACGATGTCGTCGACCAAGTGCGCGAACGGCTTGCGCG
>JBGUEF010000437.1:0-2986 GCA_041821485.1 Deltaproteobacteria bacterium | reverse complement strand
CTCGAAGGTCTCGTCGTGGCTCAACGCGGTAGGACGAACAAATCTTGTGCCAACTTCACGTGGGAGGCGGGGCCGACGAAAACCACCTCATCTCCGGTCTCGATGGTCGTGTCGCCGCGGGGCACGACAAACTTCTTGCCGCGGATCACCGCTGCGACCACGCACTCGGCTGGCACCTTGATCTCCCGGATCCGCTTTCCTGATACCGAGGCATTTTCGGGCACAATGACGCCGACCAGACTTGCCACGCCCGCCCCGATCTCGAAGAGCTCTGCCACCCCGGGCCGGTCGAGGAAGTTCTCCACCATCGCCGCGGTGGCCCAAGGTGTGCTGATCGCCACGACGCCTTCCTTCTCCAAAAGAGCGAGATAGTCGGGGTCTTGGACGATGGCGATGACGCGCTTCATACCGAGTTGCTTGGCCTGAAGCGCCGCGATCACGTTGCTTCCATCGTTGTCGGCAGCGGCGATCGCCACGTCGATGTTGTTTAGCCCGACCTGTTGGAGCACCTCTTTCTTGGTGCCGTCTCCTTGGAAGATCGGAAGGCCGTAGCGGGCTTCGAGCTCTTTGCAGACGCCCTCGTCGACTTCGACGAATGTGATCTGATGTTCGTGTGACCGGAAGACCAAGCGATACTCGTCTTTCGCCAGGAGACGATTCGCGATATTTTGTCCTTTCTGTCCACCGCCAATGATGAGTACTCGCATGCGTTTCCTCTTTCTTCGTATCCAGTATCGCTTGACCCTTTCGACTACACGAAGCTCTTCAAAGAGTTCGGCACGATTGAGCGGACGGATCAAGTAGACCGCGCTGCCCGCCAGGGTAAGCCCGACGCCAAGCAAGATGGTCCGGAGCTCCAATGCTGGGACGAACACCCAGCAGGTGCCGATGCCGATCAATGGAATCCAAGGATAAAAGCCGGCATGGAAGGGTCGCCTGAGATTGGGCATTTGTTTGCGGAGCGCAATGACCGAGTAGTTCACGAAGCCAAGCCCCATCAAAAAGCCAAAGTCCGCCATGGAGGCAACGAACTTCACAATCCCCACCGCCGCAAAGGCAAACACGAACAAAGCACAGACGGCGAGCGCGATGTACGGAGTGCGAAAGCGTTTATGCAGCTTGGAAAGCCACATGGGGAGATGACCATCGCGGCTCAGGGCATACAAGACCCGCGAGCTTGCGCCGAGGGTCACGCTAAACGCCGATAGGCTGGCCATGATCGTAGCGGTGATGGCGGCCCACCGCCCCCAATCTCCCCCAACCCTTTCGGCCACGAAGATGAAGGGTATGTCGGTCTCAGCGAGCTCGGTGTAATGCACCGTGCCCATCATCACGAAGACTACGCCAACGTAGATCAGGACACCGACGACCAAGGTGATCAGGATGGCTCGCGGGATGGTCTTGCTCGGGGCAATGATTTCTTCGGCGGCCACTGTGATCAGGTCGAAGCCTACGTAAGAGATGTATACCAACGCCATACCGCTGGCGAAGCCACCGAACCCAAGCGGCGCAAACGGCTCCAGGTTGGGTGCTTCGATCTGGAAGGCGCCGATGATCGCAATGCCGATCAGCACAGCCAACTCGATCAGGTTCATGACCGTGATGACCATCAGCGCCTGGGACATGCCCCTCAAATTGATCGCAGCAAAAACTCCCGTGGCCACCAGTGCTATTAGTGGGACGTTCGCTTCCGGCCAAAAGTAGGCGCGGATGGTGAGCGCAAAGATGACCACATACATCGCGCACGCTGCGACATTGCCGATCCAAAAGAACCACCCGGTCAGGAAGGCAATCGGCCTGGGAAGCGTGCGGCTCACGAACGAGTAACCGCCGCCGGCGATCGGGAGAGCGGCTCCGAGCTCGGCGTAGTTGAGGGCGGTGAAGATGACCACCGCGCCCATCGCCAGATACACGACGACGCCGAGCGGGCCCACCATCTTGGCGAGCTCACCCGGAAGCGCGAAGATCCCTGGCCCCATCATCGCGCCAACGCCGATCATCACAGCCATGAACAGGCCGATCTCGCGCTTGAACTCGACTCGATCCGACATCCAGTGCGCGCACTATAAAGGCGCTTGAGGGGGAGCACAAAGCTCCTTCTAGTCACGCGCCCGGCCGTGCACGTGCGTGTTGAATCGCGCAACTACGCGCCATGTCGACTTCCTAGAGCTACAAGCGTCCCATGGTGGCCGTACAACGGGCACTGGGGCTTCGACCCCTGAGCCACCACGCCCTCGGTCGCCACTCGGTTGCAAGCCAGGCGGTCACCACAGGCCAGAGATCATCGTCTTCATCGTGACCTGCGTGGTGGCGATCTACGCACCACTCCTGTTTTTCACTAGCAAGATGTACCGGTCTCGGCGCGCGGGGCTCAGTCAGTGCGGCGCCCTCGGCAAGCATCCGACCCAAGGATCCGACCATCGATAGAGCGGCATTCGGATCTCTCAAGCATCACCCGCCGCGCGGTGACGACGCTGCCATCGGGCTCGTCGCATATTGCGTCCGCTAGTCGTCCCAATCGCTACGCACGATGGCCCAGAGCAAGACGTCTTCGTACCGATCCCACTTGCGAACCCGCTCGCGCAAGAGGCCCTCCTGATGAAAGCCATTCTTCTGCAGGACGCGACCCGAGGCTGGATTGCGTTGCATGTGGTAGGCGTACAGCCGATTCAGACCTAGGTCGCGGAATGCGTAGCGCAGCACCATCTGGACCGCCTCGCTCATGTAGCCGTGCCCCCAAGCTCTCTGCGCCAGCCAGAAGCTCAGCTCCGCTTGGGAGTGCTCTCGGTCGATCTCGCGAATCTCGACTAGCCCGACAAACGTTCGCCCGGCCTTGGTGACGATGGCTAGGGTGATGCCCCGCCCTTGGGCGCTCAGCGTTTCCTGTTCATCCAGATACCTCTCCGATTCGCCCTCTGGATAGGGGTGCGGCAATGAAATCATCGTGTCCGCGATCTCGCGGGCGCTGGCCTCCTGCTGGATGAAC
>JBGUEF010000436.1:0-3005 GCA_041821485.1 Deltaproteobacteria bacterium | reverse complement strand
GCTGGCCGCGAACGACGCTGGCGGCCGACTCGGTGTTCAACTTCACCTGCTCGCGCCGTAGAAGGTCCTCGATGGCGACGTCACGGATGCGTGAAAGGTTCACGCGCCCGCCAACGATTTCATAGGCGCCGGGAACGATCTTCACGGTGAGACCCGCGTCCTTGCAACTCTCCGTGATACGGCGGATCGCCGACCCCGGCGCGTTCGAAACAGTGATGAGCGCCTGCTTCGCCTGGTAACGCTGAGCGAGACGCGGGAGGTCTAGCGTCGTCCCCATGACCTTGATCCCGTGAATCACGGCACCTTGTTTCACGGGGTCGTCGTCGACAAACGCGACTGGCAGGATGCCGAGGTCGGGACGGCGCGTAATCTCTTGGGCGATCAGAACGCCGCCCTGACCCGCACCGACCAGCAGCGTTGGCTCACTGGGCGCTTCCTCTCGTTGGTATTGCCTCGACGCCACGCGCTCGCCCAGCATCCGTCGAAGCGCCCGGACCCCCGTCAGCCCCATGAACGCCAACACGAAGTCGCCCAGCAAGACCCCGAGTGGAACGACGCCGTAGCGCGCAAGCGGGAACCGATCGACCAGCAGGGGGCTCACAAGCCTAAGCGAGATCAGCAAGGCCGTCGCAAAAGCTATCGCCACGAAGATCCGGACAGCGTCGCGCAGGCCGATGTAGCGCCACGAGAAGCGCGTGATGCCAAACCCGGACAGAAACGCGTACTGCAATAGCACCACGTACGGAAGCACGATCACTAGCTGCCGAAACATCACGCTGGGCACGTCCCAGTCGAAGCGGACCAGCATCGCTAAAAAGAAAGCAAGCAGCAGGACGCTGACGTCGATTAGGAACTGGGAGGTTCGGGTCTTGAACCGGCTCATGCCTCGCCCACCCCCATGACCGCCTCCTGATACCAGGCCCAAAACTTCTGCACGCCTTGCTCCACGGTCACCGTCGGGGCGTACCCAAGGAGCTCTATTGCGCGCTCGATGTTGGCATAGGTGTATTCCATGTCTGCCGCCGGCATGGGCCGGTCGACTAGATTCGAACGCTTGCCCGCCTGCTCCTCGATCAGCTGAACGAAATCGGCGAGAAGCGTCGGCTGCCCGCGGCCGAGGTTGATCGTCTCGAAGCCCAAGGGCCGATCCGCCGCCGCGAGGATGCCTTGGACGATGTCATCGACGTACGTCCAATCGCGGTGCATTTGGCCTTTGTTGTAGAGAGGCACTTCGGTCCCGTGAAAAATGTTGTCGAGCACCTTGTAGGCCATCATGTCGGGCCGGCCCCGCCGGCCGTACACGGTGAAGAACCGAAGCGCAGTGAAGTTCTGCCCGAAGAGGTGGAAATACGAATGGCCGAGAAGCTCGGCGGCCCGCTTGCTGGCTGGGTACGGAGCCAAAGGGCGATCGGCGCGGTCACTCTCGATGAAGGGTATCACCTTCGTCCGGCCGTACACCGACGAGGTCGAAGCAAAGACGAACAGGGGCTGACCGTGACGCTGCCCAGCCTCGAGAAGGTTGAGTGTGCCCCCGAGGTTTACGTCTAGGTATAGCTTCGGATCCTCAATCGAAGCGCGGACGCCTGCCATCGCAGCGAGGTGGATGATCGCGTCGAAGCGGTGCTCTGCGTACAGAGCCTCCATCGCGTCCTCGTCGCGGATGTCGGCTCGGTGAAAAACAAACTTCTCCGGGTCCGGGGCGGTCGTGCGAACTTCGTCTAAGTTCGCCTGCTTGCGAGCGGGATCGTAATAGTCGTTGAGGTTGTCGACGCCCACGACTGTATCGCCACGGCGCAGCAGCGCGGACGCGGTGTTGCTCCCAATGAAGCCGGCCGCGCCGGTCAGCAGGATCTTCTTCATCTCCCCCTCATGACCACGTAGTATATGCTCTTATCCAGCCAGATTGCTTGGTCCCAATGCGCACGGGGAATACCATGCGCTAGTGCAGGCCATGCTTCTAGCAGCCGGACTCGGAACGCGCCTCCAGCCGCTCACCGACCTCCGCCCCAAGCCGATTGTCCCAGTGGCCAATCAGCCGCTCGCGGCGTTCGCGATGGAACATCTGGCACGAAGCGGGGTGCGCAGCATCGTCGCCAACACGCACCCTCACGCCGAGCGCGTCGAGTCCGTGCTCGATGCGGCGCGTCCGCAGGGTGTGAAGCTCTGCTTTTCCCGGGAGGAAACCCTGCTCGGCACCGGCGGTGGGCTGCGAGCTGCGTACGCTTTGTTCGATGACTCACAAGCTCCCGTGACGGTCATGAACGGCGACACGCTGTTCGCACCCGACCTGCGGCATGCTTCCGCCGAACACCTGGCACGGGGGGCTGTTGCAACAATGATACTTCGGCGAACGCCGAACCCAGAGCGTTTCGGCTCGATTGGGGTCGACGAGCAGGGCTGGGTTAGGAGCCTTCTCGGCACGCCGAACGATGGGCGGGTCCGCGAGGTGCTGATGTTTACCGGCGTCCACATCTTGGCCCCGGAGGCCTTCTCCGCGATGCCAGAATCGGGCTGCGTCATCCGGAGCGCGTATCGAAGCTGGGTGGACTCAGGCGCGCCCGTCCTTGGAATCATCGACGAATCGCCCTGGGCGGATCTCGGAACGGTTTCGGAGTACCACCGCCTGAACCTAGAGCTCGCCTCTGGTTTGTTTGCCTGGCCGGGAGTCGAGCCGCGTGACGGATGCATCTTGCCAGCCTCGGTCGAGCCTTCCGCGAACATACGACAGAGCGTAGTCGGGGCCGATGTGGAGGTCCGGGCCGGCGTCACGCTGGATCGATGCGTCGTCTGGCCCGGTACGACGGTGACACGCTCGGCAACCCGCACGGTGATCACGCCGGAGCACCGAATCGAGCTCAGCTGAGACCCATCACCTTGGCGGTGATCGATGCGCTCAATGCACTAAAAATTCCAAGGCCTTACCGGAACCAGGTTATCGATCTTCAACGGTGGCTTCTGGTCCGCAGCGCTAGGGATTGGTCGGCTCCTGCGCCAGAGCTCACCGC
>JBGUEF010000435.1:0-3010 GCA_041821485.1 Deltaproteobacteria bacterium | reverse complement strand
CGCATGGTCTTCATTGGTCTGGCCGTCCTCACCATCGGCCTCGGCTCGGCCATCCCGTGGATCCAAGTCGATACCGACCCGGAGAACATGCTCTCCGAGGATGATCCGGCCCGAGTCTTTCACAACGAGACCAAGGAGGAGTTCGCTCTGCACGACCTGATCGTCGTGGGGGTCGTGAACGAGGCCGAGCCGGAGGGGGTCTTCAACCCCGAGTCGCTCGCCCGCATTCACGAGCTCAATGAGCGGCTGAAGTCGATCGACGGCGTCATCGCGCGGGACGTCCTCGGGCCTTCGACGATGGACAACATCGAGCAGGCAGGTCCCGGGACGATTCGCTTCGAGTGGTTGATGGAAGAGGCGCCCAAGACTCCCGAGGAGGCCTTGGCGATCAAGGAGGCCGCGCTTCGGCTTCCGATGCTGCGTGGAACGGTCGTCTCCGAAGATGGTGACAGCGTTGCGCTGTACGTTCCCATCGAGAGCAAGGATCAGAGCCACCGCATCTCCGAAGAAATCGAAGCGATCATCGCGGGCTTCGGCGACAACACGGACGAGTTCTACATCACCGGCCTTCCGGTCGCCGAGGACACCTTCGGAGTCGAGATGTTCAAGCAGATGGCGGTTTCCGCGCCGCTTGCCGCGCTCGTCATTCTTCTCTTGATGTGGTGGTTCTTCCGCTCCTTCGCGTTGGTTCTGTCGCCGATGATCGTCGCGCTCGCTACCGTCACCATCACGATGGGAGCGTTGATCGCGAGCGGGTTCACCGTGCACATCATGAGCTCGATGATCCCAATATTCCTGATGCCGATAGCCGTCGTGGACTCGGTTCACCTCCTATCGGAGTTCGTCGATATCTATCCGAAGAGCGGCGATCGGAAGGTCGCTATCAAAGAGGTCGTCGGGCATCTGTTTGCGCCGATGCTGTACACTTCTCTCACCTCGGCGGCGGGTTTCCTCTCGCTCACGCTCACGCCGATTCCCCCCGTCCGTGTCTTTGGTGTGTTCGTCGCGCTCGGCATCGGCCTGGCCTTCGTACTGACAATTCTCTTCGTCCCCGCCTACATCGCTGCGCTTCCGGAGAAGCGACTGGCCGCGCTGCTCTCGAGCAAGCGTGATGCGAGTGACGGAGGTCTTCTCGGCAGGGCGGTTGAGGCGGTGGGGGCCAAGAGCCTTCGCTTCGCCAAGCCTATTCTCGTGGTCACTGTCGCGGCCATCGCGATCAGCGGATACGGCATCACGCAGATCAACATCAACGACAACCCGGTTCGCTGGTTCAAACCTTCGCACAAAATCCGCGTGGCCGACTCGGTGCTCAACCGAGAGCTTGCCGGCACGTACATGGCCTTCCTCATCATGAAGCAGGACACGGATGCAAACACCGAGATCGTCGCGGCCGGCGATGCAGCCCTCGAAGGCGCCAGCGACGCCATGCGCAGCCGCTGGGACGGGCTCAAAGCCCGCGCTGAAACCGCGAGCAAGGAAGAGGTGACAAGTGTCTCCGACGCCTTGATCGAGGCGACCTCGGACCTGGTGTTCGACACGAGTGGCGAAGAGTCGGAGCAGTGGCAGGCGGTGCAGACGGCGCTCGAGGAGGCGCAGACCGCAAGCAAGACATTCCAGAACCCCGAGCACCTGGCTTACATCGAGCGGCTCCAGACGGAAGCGGAAGCGCTGCCGCTCGTCGGCAAGACGAACTCGATCGCCGATGTCGTGAAGACGGTCTACCGTGAGCTCGTCAGCGGAGAAGACGCGGATTACCGCATTCCGGGATCGACCGAGGGCGTCGCCCAAACGCTTCTTCAGTTCCAGTCGTCTCATCGACCGAACGACCTTTGGCACCTGGTGAGCCCCGACTATCGCGAAGGCGCGATCTGGGTGCAGCTCAAGAGCGGGGACAACCAGGACATGGTGTCGGTCAAGAACGACCTCGATGCCTTCCTGGCTCAGAACCCGCCCCCCGAAGGCCTTCGCGCGCAATGGGCGGGCCTGACCTTCCTCAATACCGTTTGGCAGGACGAAATGGTGGGCGGGATGCTCCAGAGCCTGATGGGCGCGTTCGTCATCGTCTTCCTGATGATGATGATCCTGTTCCGCTCGCCGGTGTACGGCGCACTGGCGATGATCCCACTCACGATCACCATCGTCTTCACCTACGGAATGATCGGGATCGTCGGAAAGGATTACGACATGCCGGTGGCCGTCTTGTCCTCGCTGACGCTCGGCCTCTCGGTCGACTTCGCGATTCATTTCCTCGAGCGCGCCAGAGCCATCCAAGGCGAGACAGGCGACTGGAGGGAGACGATGGCGCTCATGTTCAAGGAGCCGGGTAGGGCGATCACGCGCAACGCGATCGTCATCGCCATCGGTTTCCTTCCGCTGCTTGGGGCCCCGCTGGTTCCCTACAACACCGTGGGCATCTTGATGGCCGCCATCATGGCCGTCTCGAGCATCGTCACCGTCGTGCTTCTGCCCTCGATCATGATGCAAATCCAAAACTGGCTCTCCCCCAAGGGGGAGAAGCTGCCCCGGAGCGCGGACAACGCGCCCGCACCCCTCGCCACCAACAAGGAGCAAACGATATGAGAACCCTAACCAAGACCTGGTTGGTGGCCGTGGCTGCCGCGATTCTTCTCTCGACCCCCACGATGTCCGCCGAGGCAGGGGACCTGAAGGATGCGAGCGAGATCGTAAACCGCACCAACACCGCACAGTACTACGCGGCGAATGACGGCCGAGCGCTGGTTCGCATGAAGATCGTCGACAGCAAGGGGCGCTCGCAGCGCAGGCAGTTCGCGGTTCTTCGGCGCGACAAAGCAGACGGAGGCGACCAGAACTACCTCGTCGTCTTCGACCAGCCCGCAGACGTTCGGGGCACGGCGTTCTTGGTGAAGAAGCACGCCAAGAAGGACGACGATCGTTGGCTGTACATGCCGGGCCTCGACCTGGTGAAGCGAATCTCAGCGAGTGACGAGCGCACGAGCTTCGTCGGGACGCACTTCTTCTACGAGGACAT
>JBGUEF010000434.1:0-3019 GCA_041821485.1 Deltaproteobacteria bacterium | reverse complement strand
GGCCTGAACCGTATCGGCTGTGGTGGACACTGCGCTTGGTGGCCGACTTCGACACGCGCGTCCTCGATGGCGGACTCCAAGGCTGGAAGGCGGGGGGTCATCATGTGGCTGGCGGCGATGGCGTGGAGGTCGCCGCGGGCGATGTCGGCCTGGGCGCGCCAGCATTGCCTCCCATCCAGCACTGGCCGGAGGTTTCGGCCTTCATTTCGCAGCACCCGGGCGCGCAGCTGCTCGACACGCGGAGCGCGATCGAGTTCGACGGCAGCGAACAGCACCGTAAGGCGGCGCGCGCTGGCCGCATCCCGGGCGCTGTGCACCTCGACTGGGTGGACGTGCTGCGCGACGCGGATGCGGATCATCGCCTGAGGCAGCCCGCCGCACTGCGCGAGCTCTTTGCAAGTCGCGGCGTGGCGGACGAGACGCCCGTCGTGACGTACTGCCAGTCGGGCACGCGTTCGTCTGCGGTCTACTTCGCGCTCGTGCAGCTCGGCTTCAGCGAGGCTGAGATCCTCAACTATGACGGTTCCTGGGCGGAGTACAGCCGCCTCGACCTGCCGGTGGAGCCGTAGTGCGGGCAGGGGTGCTCGTGACCCTGGTCTCCGTGGCGGTGCTCGGTGGCGCGCTCGGCGCTGCGCGCGGTACCTGGCATGCAACACCCCCGGTCGACGATGAAACCTTCGTGCGGGGCGTCGCGCTCGGCCTCTTCGCGACCGATCCCAACTGGGACTACGGGCCGTTGGTCGACGAGATCCGTGCCCGCGGTGCAACCGACGTGCTGGTGGTGGTCAACGCCTACCAGTCGGATCGCTTCTCCTCCGACATCGGCCCGCGGCCGGGCCACTCTCCAAGCGAGGCCACGGTGGCGCGCACGCTGTTCCAGGTGAAGCGTGCTGGTATGCGGGCGGCGCTGATGCCGGTGGTCCGGTTGAAAACGCGCGGGCCAAACGACTGGCGCGGGGTCATCGCGCCGGCCGACGGGCTCGATGCCTGGTTCGAGTCGTACCGGCGCTTCGTCGTGCCGCTCGCTCGGATCGCGGAGGACGCTGCGGTGCACCGCTTCGTGGTCGGCTCCGAGCTCAGCTCCCTCGAGCGCTACGAGGGGCGTTGGCGTGCCCTGATCTCCGAGCTGCGCGAACAGTTCTCGCGCACGCTCACCTACTCGGCCAACTGGGACCGGAGTCGCGCGGTCGGGTTTTGGGACGCCCTCGATGAAGCTGGCCTGACCGCGTACTTCCCGCTCGTGATGGACGGCGAGTCACCTTCATCCGACGCGTTGGCGCATGCTTGGCAAACACCTCGCGCGGAGATCGATGCTCTCGCGCGGCGCATCGGCAAGCCCGTCCTCATCACCGAGGTTGGGTACGCCAGCCAGCGCGGCGCCGCGGACCACCCATGGGATGACACCTCTGTGGCGAAAGTGGACCTGCGCTTGCAGCAGCACCTCTACCGCGGCTTCTGTGACGCGTTCGCGGAGGCCCCGAGCGTCTCGGGGTTCTACGTTTGGAATTGGTTTGGCTTCGGCGGCCCGCGCGACGTGGGCTTCACCCCGCGCGGCAAGCCGGCCGCGCATGAGTTGGCCAAGTGCTTCGCACGCACGCGACCGGCTCCGGCACATGCAGGAAATCCATCATGAGCACCAAGCACGAAGAGCACTCAGCACACGAAGGACGCCGTAGCTTCGTCCTCGGGACCCTGGGCCTCGGCGGCACGCTGCTGACCGCCGTTGCGGGTTGTCGCGAAGCCACCCCACCACCGCCGTCCACGTCGCCGCCGATTGAGCCGCCTGCGCCGGTTGAACCTCCGGCGCTTCCGGACGGCAAAGACATCGCCAACTTCATCAAGCATGGTGACAACCCGCTCACACTCGAAACACGGCGCGAGAAGCTCGGCACCAGCGTGCTCACGGCCACGAGCGTGCTGTTCGTTCGTCAGAACCTTCCGCTCCCACCGCCGGAGTTCGTCGCCGACCGTGACGGCTGGACGGCGCGCATCGAAGGTGTGAAGCAGGCAGGCGAGATTCGCGTCGACGCACTCAAGAAACTCGGGCTGACCACCCTCGCCACAGTGCTGCAGTGCTCGGGCAACGGCCGGAAATATTACATGCACGGCCCGAGCGGCTCGCCCTGGGGCGTGGGCGCAGCGGGCTGCGTGATGTGGAGCGGCGTGCCATTGCGCGACGTCGTCGAGCACCTCGGTGGCGTGGCCAAGGGCATGCGGTACATGACCACCACAGGTGGTGAGCCTCTGCCGGAGGGTCTGGATCGCAACCAGGTCGTCGTAGAGCGCTCCATTCCAATTGAGAAGGCGCTCGACGACTGCCTTCTGGCCTGGGAGATGAACGGCGTACCGATCCCGCGCTCGCATGGCGGGCCGCTGCGCCTGATCGTGCCCGGTTATTTCGGCTGCAACCAGATCAAGTTCGTCAAGCAGCTGGCATTCACGGCGGAGCAGGGCCCGGCAAAAATTCAGCAGACCGGTTACCGCATGCGCCCCATCGGGGAAAAGGGTGCACCCAACCAACCCGGCATGTGGGAGATGCCGGTCAAGTCCTTCGTCACCTTGCCGACCGACAAGACACCGGTGGTGGCCGGGAAGTTCCGCGTCACTGGGGTTGCCTTCGGCGGCACCAAGGCCGTGGCCAAGGTCGAGGTGTCGACCGACGGCAAGCGCTGGCAGAAGACCCGCTGGGTAGGGCCCGACCTGGGACGGTACGCCTGGCGCGTCTTCGAGACAGAGCTCGAACGTGAGCCAGGCCCGGTCAAGCTCTACAGCCGCGCGACCAACGTGGCGGGTGAGGTCCAGCCCGAGCTCCGCAACGAGAATGAGCGCGGCTACGGTAACAACAGCTGGCGCGACATGGGCGTCACCGTGCAGGTCTGCAATGCGGACGACGAGATCTGCCTGACGCCGCCTCTCGAGAAGAGCGATCTGCCGCGCGGGCCACGCAAGCCGGTGGTGCTATCCGAAGCCGGCGAGCGTGGGCGCACGCTCTTTCGCGAGAAGGCCATGCCCCCGTGCT
>JBGUEF010000433.1:0-3030 GCA_041821485.1 Deltaproteobacteria bacterium | reverse complement strand
TCGTTGATGTCGTCCGTGCTGTGCGGTGCTTCTCTCATGGTCTCGTCCTCCGACTATCGTGTTCGCCTGACTAGCTTGTGAAGTCGCCTCGCAAGCGGAAATGGATTCTCCTCGACCAGCTCGTCGAGGGTGCGTTGCATGACGGTCTCGACCTCGCGGTAGCACCGCTCGAGCACAGCGGGATTCTCGGCGTCCTCAGGACCGAGATCGCTCCAGTCCAAAGGCTCGCAAACCTGCACCGTCACCTTGGCAGGCAACGGAAGCAAAGCTGGGATGGGGCCAAGAACGACTCCCCACGGCAGAGTGAACGCCACCGGCATGACGTCGAAGCGCAGCTTGTTGAGGCCAAGTGCTTTCGCAATTCCCTCGCCACGAGTCAGAACGATGCTCGTGCTGTGGCCGCCGTGTCCCACCACGGGCACCACTGGTGCACCGGTCCGAAGGGCGAGCTTGATGAAGCCCTTCCGGCCGGCGAGGCAGACCTGATTCCGTTCGGTCCAGGGTCGAGCGATCTCGTAGCCGCCTCCTGGATACACGAGCACCGAGGCGCCAGAGGCGAGTACTGCCTCCGCGTTCTCAGCGCTGGCCGGGACCTGGCCCAGACGCCGAAAGAAATCCTTCGCCTTGGGGATGGCGAAGATCGGATCGAAGCTCAGAACCGTGAGTGGTTTCTCGAAGCCCCTCTTCCGGTACCAGGCCGCCATCAAGGCCGGCGTGTCGGGCTCGGAGTTCAGACCCGAGTGATTACCGACGACGAGCACGGGACCCGACGCCGGGAAGCGATCGCTGCCACGCACCTCGGAGTCGAAGTACCGGCCGTAGACCTCCATCAGGTTCACGATGCGCTCGGTGAACTCGGGGTCGTACTGGAAGATGTCCTCTTGGAGCGCCTCTTCCATCGCCTGGCCCCAGGCCTCGATCAGCTGGCTAAGACGCGGCAATGCAGAGCTCCTAGAAGCCGCCGAAGAGCAGAACCACCTGCAGAGCGCCGATGCCGGTGCCGATCACACCGCCGGCCAGGATGAGCTTCCACTCGTCTTTCTGGAAAACCGGGCGGAGGATCCCTCCAAACTCCTCGGCATCGAGCGCGCCCAGGTTCCCCTCCATTTGCCCCCGGATTCGATGAGACTGGTCGGCGAACGTCTTGATCTGGCTGCTGTCGCTCATGTCCGTCTTCCGCACCCGGTCGAGCAGGTCGGCTTTGGCGTCAGCGAGCTTCTCCTTGTCTGCCAGCATGGCCACCATCGCGTCCTTCTCGTACACCTTCATGCTCTCCTCGACCTGACCTTCGAGGATGTCCAGCAGGCGCTGGCGGTTCGGCCCCTGGCTGATGTGCTGGACCAGGTTCTCCGCAGTCAGCACCCGGTCCGCGATGACGTTGGCGAAGTGGGTCGCGACCTCTTTCTGTCGCTTGATGAACACACCTTGGAAAACGAACGGCCCGATCTTCACTGGCTCGCGCGGCTCGTAAATGAGGTTCATGGCCAGCCAGTTCGTGATGTAGCCGACGAGGAAACCGGCAGCAGGCAACACCCAACCGGCCGGGTAGACGATCCAAACGAACATCTGGATGATGCCGAAGAGGAAGCCGAACCAGAGTCCAGAACGCTCGATGAACTTGAACTCCGGCCCAGCGACGTCCATCAGCACGTGGCCCAAGAGCGCCCGGTCGCCGACCAGCGCTTCGTGGGCGATTTTGTCGATGTCGATGAAGTCACCCGCCTCCTTGGCCATGCGATCGAGGATTTCCACGGTGACTTGGCGGACATTGCGCCGCACCAACATGTTGATGTACTCGCGGAGCTTTTCCCGCGCTCGCGCCCAAGACTCGGGCGCGATGTTCGTCGAGAACTCCCGGATGATCTCCTGGGAGACATCCTCGACGACCTTGTCCAGCTCTTCGTTGTCATCGTGGTCGATGCCTGCGAAGATCTGCTCCATGTCGACGAGCTTGTCGTGGATGAGATGGCTGAAGCTCTTCGACATCTCCTCCGTGTTCTTGGGGATGACGCCCTGCCAGCCGAACACCGGCGGAATCCCGACGAACTCGACGGGGTAGAGGGTCGCCTTGACGGCGAGCCAGTTGGTAAACCAGCCGATGAACGCCGCGATGAACGGGATCAGCAGAACCAGGGGATTGAAGTCGTCCATTTGTGTATTTGTTGCCGTGCTCGGGCCGGCCTACTCGGCCGCTTCTTTCTTCTCGCCGCCGAGCTTCTCTAGCACGACGCGCGCGCCATTGAGGCCAGGCAGGCAGGTCACCCCGGGGCCGGGGTGGCAGGCCCCGCCAGCCATGTAGAGGTTTTCGAGCGGGGTCTCGTGCGCGCCATCCCAACCGGGAACCGGGCGGTCGCCGAACATCTGACCTGGGTGGAGGAGGCCCATCGAGAAGTCGCCCTCGGTCGCGTTGAAGGTCTTCTCGAAGTACTGCTGGGTGAAGACGACCTTGTCCATGATCAGGTCGCGGAAGTCGGGGATGACCTTTTCCATCTGAGCGATCATCCGCTCGACCATGAGGTTCTTCATCTCGTTGTGCTGCCCCGGCGGGATATCCGTTGGGAAGTAGTGCGAGAACATGGTGCAGGTATGCGTGCCATCACCCGGCGAGAGGCTCGAGTCGAGCTGCGACGGGAAGTAGCAATAGACCGCCGGGTCGTCGGCGACCTGCCCTGCCCTCGACTGCTGCCAGGCGCGGTGAAGCTGCTCAGGTGACTTGATGTACGCCACGAGCCAACTCTGCACGGTGCCGTTGACGAACTCGAGTTGCTTCGTGAAGGTCGGGAGACGCTTGATGGTGAGGTGAACCTGTACGTAGCCATTGGCGTACTCGATGTCGTCTACGGCGTTGGTGAAGTCCGTGGGCAGGCTGCCGGGCTCGCAGAGGTGCCCGAAGGTCATCTTCGAATCGAGCGTCGAAATGACAGCCTTCGAACGAATCTCCTGTCCATCCTTCATACGGACACCGGTGACCGCGCCATCTTCGGTGATGAACTGGTCGACGATCGCCTTGAAGCGCACCTCGCCGCCGTA
>JBGUEF010000432.1:0-3048 GCA_041821485.1 Deltaproteobacteria bacterium | reverse complement strand
GACGCTGGCACCGACACGGTGCTCCGTTCTAGCCACTGAGATCCAGCCACCGCCGTGACCAGGAGCGCCAGGAGCGCGCCCGCCAGCATCACGGCGCGACCGCGCTTGCGGGGTGCGGGCCGCCGTGCCTCAGCTTGCTGGGCGGTCATTTGGACGGGCGCCGGCGGGCGGCTGAGCTCCGTGTCGCGCTCCTCTTGGCGCGCGCGGACGTGCATCCGGGCACTGGGGCCTCCGCAGTGGCCTTCAACCGTCGACGCGAGCTCTCGTCGCACCTCAGGCGGTGGCGCCACCACGGCAAGCTCTTCGATCAACTGTGCTGCGCTGGTGGTGCGGGCGTCGGGGTTCACCTCGATCAGGCGCTCGATGACTTCCCGCAGCGGCGCCGGCACGTCCGGGGCGACATCTTCCAGTGACAGGCGGTCGCCGTCCAGGATCTTCTGCATGGTCTCGACGTCGTGCGCCCCATCGAAGGGGCGAACCCCCGCGGCCGCCTCGAAGAGAACGACGCCCAGTGAGAACAGGTCGGCCCGCGCATCGGTGGTCTCGCCTCGCATGTGCTCGGGAGACATGTAGGGGATCTTCCCTTTTGCGCTTCTGCTCGCAGTGACGTTCGCGTTGTCGATGGCTTTGGCGATGCCGAAGTCGGCGAGCTTCGTTTCGCCCGATCGGCTCAGCAAGATATTCGACGGAGAAATGTCGCGATGAACGAGACTTTGGTGTGCATGCTCGAGCGCGTACGCCAAGTCCATTCCGATCAACGCCACCGCGTCCGGCGAAAGCTTCCCGCTAGGGGATGATTTGAGGAAGGACCGAAGGTCGACGCCGTCGACCAGCTCGAGCGTCATGTAGTGAACACCGTCGACCTCGCCGAAGTCGATCACGCCGACGATGTTGGTGTGCCGAAGCTGTGCGGCGAGCTTGGCCTCGCGCTGAAAACGAGAGACGAACTCATCGTCACTGCTGAACGCGGGAAGCACTCGTTTCAAACAAACGTGTTGCTGGAACCCGCCCGCAGCGTCGCGCGTCGCTTCGAACGTCTCCGCCATGCCACCCACGCCGAGACGGCGAACCAGGTGATAAGGACCAAACTTGCGCGGCTCACCGGCCATCCAGGTACGAGACTAGCATCATTGCGAAAGCGCTGGCGCCCCCATCGCCAGCGATGCAGGCTCCTGCGCCACTGATGAAGACAGCGTCAGGTCCATTCCACGGCGTCGATCGCGCCATCTTCCGGCGCCTCTTCGATCTGGCGATGCCTATTGTCGGATTGAACGTGCTCAGCGTAGTGACGCTTGCCGTCGACACCGCGATGTGTGGCCGTCTGGTCGACGCGGAAGAGGCGCTTACCGCCCTCGGATTCGCTGGGCAGCTGATCTTCTTGTTGATGGTCGTGATGCTCGGGCTGACGGTTGGGACCGTCGCGTTCGTCGCCCGTGCCCACGGCGCCGGCGGGACCGAACGCATCAATCACGTGCTGCATCAGAGCATCCTCCTCACCTACGTGGTGTCCCTCGCTGTGGCGATTGTTGGAAACCTCGGCGCCAGCGTTGCGATGGGGTGGCTAGGGGCAGACGCGACGGTTACCGAGCTCGGCGTAGGCTACCTGCGGCCACTCCTCACGTTCACGGTGTTCTTCTACTTGAACATGCTGTTCGCCGCGGCCTTGCGCGCAGTCGGCAACACGATGTTGCCCTTCACGATTGCGTTGTTCAGCAACCTCTTGAACATCATTCTGAACTACGGACTCATTCTTGGACGGCTCGGCCTCCCGGCGATGGGCGTCCGCGGTGCGGCTTGGGGCACGGTCATCTCACAAGCGGTTGCCGTCATCTTGATGGTGATCATCCTACGGCGAGATGCCGTGTACGGGGTGCGCGCGCGTCTGCACTTGGCGCGGATCGACCGCCCGCTAGCGAACGACCTGTTTCGGGTCGGAGGCCCGGCAGCGCTCGACATGCTGATCCTGAACGTGGCATTTCTGTCCGTCGTAGGAATGCTGGCACGCGTGGCGCAGGTGGCGGTGGCGGCGCACGGTATTGGCCTGCGGATTCAGTCCTTGGCGTTCGTCCCGGGCTTTGGTGTCTCACAGGCCATTGGGGCGATGGTCGGGAACGCGCTTGGGGCCGGCGATGCCCGCGAAGCGCGGCAAGTCGTGCGCGGCGGCATGATCCTTTCGACATTCATCATGACGGTGACCGGGCTAGGCATCTTGCTCGGCGCCGAGCCTATCGTCGCCATCTTCGACGTCGACCCTGCGACGGAGCTCGGGCGCTATTCGATGACCTGGATGCGGGTGCTTGGGATAGGCATGCCGATTGTCGGCGTCCACATCGCGCTGATCGGGATGTTGCGGGGGGCCGGCGCGACCCGCACCAGCCTGAGGATCAATATCGTTGGCACCGTGCTCATCCAGGTCCCTCTCAGCTGGTTCCTCGGGTTCGTCGTGGGCTGGGGTGCTTTCGGAATCTGGATCGCCGTGCCCATTTCCTTCCTGGTCCGCATGTGTCTGGGCATTCTCGCCTATCGGAAAGGGGCCTGGGCACGGGCCGGTGCAAGCATCTGAGGGGCCGCCGCTGGGCAAGGATTTCTCCGGCTCCCAGTCTTTTGGTAACCTGTCTCCATGATCAACGCCTTGATCAGGGCGGTGTATCGAGTGGCGCATTGGGGGCTACGGCTTCTCTGGTTCATTCGGCGGCCGGAGACGACGGGGGCACTCGTTGCGGTCTGGTACCACGGCCGTGTCCTGCTCGTGAAGAACTCTTATCGGCCGCAGCTCACGCTGCCTGGAGGATACATCAGGCCTCGTGAGGATCGACGGACGGCCGCGGCGCGCGAGCTCCGAGAGGAGGTGGGCATCCAGGTGCAGCCCAAGCGCTTGGTGCACGCCTATCACGGCACGCATCTCTTCGAGCACCGCCAAGACACGCTGGACATCTACGAGCTCGAGGTCGACGAGGCGCCGAACGTACGAGTCGACGATCGTGAGGTGGTGCGCGCCGAGTTCCACACCCCCGATGAAGCGCTCGGCATGCAGATCGTGCCACACCT
>JBGUEF010000431.1:0-3055 GCA_041821485.1 Deltaproteobacteria bacterium | reverse complement strand
CTCCTCGTTCTAGTCGAGCTTTTTCTGGAAGCGCATGGAGGCGACAATGACCAGGACCAGCGTGAGACCGGCAAGCCAGACGAGCTCAGCGCGGAGCTCGACGAACGAAGCGCCCTTGAGGACGATGCCGCGAACGACGCGCAGGTAGTGCGTCAGCGGCAGAATCGTGGACAACCAGCGCGCCGGCGCCGGCATGGCCTCCCAGGGGAACATGAAGCCGGACAAGAGAATGTTCGGCAGAAGAAAGAAGAACGACATTTGCATCGCTTGCTGCTGGGTCTTGGCGAGCGTCGAAAACACGAGGCCGACCGCGAGACTCGCGGCGATGAAGAATACGGACAGCAGGTAGAGCAAGCCGATCGAGCCTACGATCGGCACATCGAAGACCCAGGAGCCCACTCCGAGGATCAGGGTCATCTGCAAGTATCCCACGGCGATGTACGGAAGGATCTTGCCGACCGTGAGCTCTGCGCTGCGGATGGGCGACACGATGAGCTGCTCCAGCGTCCCACGCTCGCGCTCGCGCGCAATCGCCATCGCCGTGAACATCACCAAGGTCATCGTGAGGATCACACCGACCAGCCCCGGCACGATGAACACGGCGGTACGAAGGTCCGGATTGTACCAAGTCGCGGGCTCCAAGGCGATCACCTGGGAGGGCATTGCAACAGGCTGTCCCAGCCGCTGGAGTCGCTGGACACTGAGGTCGGACGAGCGCGCAGACGCCAGCGACATGGCGGTATTGGTCGCGCTGGCGACGACCTGCGGGTCCGAGCCGTCGACCACGAGTTGAAGTTGAGCCGTTCTGCCCGTTTCGACTTCGGCGCCAAAACGAGGCGGTACGACCAGCGCCACCATAGCCTGCCGAGATCGCATCGCCACGCCGATTTGCTCGTAGCTATCGACGTGACCCACGACGTCATAGAAGCCGGTCGCCTCCATGCGCCTTACGAATCCCCGGGACTCTTCTGAATAATCCTGGTCGTAAACCACGGTCGCTATGTTTCGAACGTCGGTATTGATCGCGTAGCCGAAGAGCAAAAGCTGGATGATCGGAATGCCAACCATCATGCCCATGGTGAGACGGTCACGCCGAGCTTGGATCATCTCCTTCCAGGCGATCGACAGCATGCGATTCATTGCCCGTCTCCGTTTCGGGCCTCGCTGTGAACCATGGCCACAAACGCATCCTCGACGTTGGGGACGATCTCCCGGGCATCGCGTACGCCGGGACCTTGACCCAAGACTTCATGGGCAAGCGCCACTGGGTCGACGCCACCAAGAGTAGCCAGTCGAAGGCGATCGCCGAACGGAGCGACTTCGTCGATTGCGGGATGCGGATTCAGCAAATCCATCGCCGCAGCCACGTCCGTGGTCGAGACCACGCCAACCCGGATCTCGCGGCGCTCGATCACCTCCGCCGGCGTTCCAATGTCGAGAAGCGTGCCTCGAAAAATGAATGCGAGTCGATGACATCGCTCCGCCTCATCCATGTAGTGGGTAGTCACCATGACCGTCGTGCCTGCCGAGGCGATGCGATGGATGTGCGCCCAGAACTCCCGGCGGCTCACCGGGTCGACACCGGCCGTTGGCTCATCGAGAAACAAGAGCGGCGGTTGGTGAATCGTCGCGCAGACGAGCGCGAGGCGCTGCTTCCAACCCCCGGATAGGGTGCCGCTGATCTGATTGCGCCGCTCGGTCAGGCCTGCGCGCACTAGCTCTTCCGGCACGCGCGCCTGGCGCTCTCTTCGACTGAGCCCGTAGATCCCGGCGTAGAAACGCAGGTTCTCTTCGACGGTGAGGTCTTCGTAGAGGCTGAAACGCTGGGTCATGTAGCCGATGTTCTGTTTGACCTGCTCTGGCTCTTTCTCGACGTCGAAACCAACGACGGTCGCTCGACCGCCGCTTGGGTCGAGAATCCCGCAGAGCATGCGTAGCGTCGTCGACTTGCCGGCGCCGTTGGGACCGAGGAGGCCGAAGATCTCACCGCGATGGACCCGAAAGCTCACATCGCTCACCGCGACGAGCTTTCCAAAATGGCGAGAAAGCCCCTCGGCGACGACGGGGTCTTCCACCGCTATTCGCCCTTCAGCTCAAAGCTAGCAAACGCCGGCACGCCAGCGTGAAGACGCTCATCGGGGTCGCTGATGCGAACTCGGACACGCACGACCAGATTGGGGCGCTCCGTGGGCGAAAAGAGGTATCGCGGAGTGAACTCCGTCGTCGGTGCGATGTGCTCGATCTCGCCGTCGAACGAATCGTTTTCCGCGTCGACGCGAACGCGCGCCGGGAGGCCGACCTTCAGTCCTGCAAGCGACTGCTGCGGCACGAAGACGTCGACGTAGGGATGCTTCGTATCCGCAACCGTGGCTACGGTTGCGCCGGCCGCGACCACCTCGCCAATTCTCACCGGAACGTCGAGCACAGTGACGCGCTCAGAAGCGTGCAAGGAGTAGAGACCCAGCCTTTCCTTCTCAGCTTCCACGGCGGCTTCGGCTGCCAGGACCGCCGCGTCCGAGGCCGCGAGCTCCTCGGGCCTCGCGCCCTCGCGAAGCTGCTTGAGCCGTTCCTGCAGCATCCGCACCTGCGCCTTGGACTGTGCGTACGCCGCATCGAGCTCCGATACGAGAGAGCGCGCGGTTGCCGCTTCTTCCGGCAGGTTTCGGTGCCGGGCCAGATTCGCTCTGGCTTCCCTCGCCGCCGCACGTGCACCATCGAGCTCTGCCATGGTGGACCGGACTTCCTCGACGCGCGGCCCCGCATAGACCAGCGCCGCGTTTGCCCTGGTCTGTGCCAAGTCAGCCTCGCGTGCGAGTAAGATCGGAAGCTCGGCCGTGTCATCGAGAACCGCGATCAACGCTCCTTCTTCGATGACGTCACCACGATCAAAGCGAATCTCGCGGAGCTGGCCACCGACTCGAAAGCCGAGATGGCGATCGTCGTGCTCGACGATCCCCTGATAGCCGGACGGCGTCTTGCGCTCAGCGCTGCAGCTCGCCAGAGCCCCGGCGAGAAGGACCGCCACGAGCAGATTGGCCGGGTCGGGGGCTCTCAT
>JBGUEF010000430.1:0-3055 GCA_041821485.1 Deltaproteobacteria bacterium | reverse complement strand
CAGCGTCAGTGTCCGTGCCAGCGGGCCTGAGCGAGGACACCGCATTCCGAATGCGCGAGGCCAGGGCCCTTCGCTCCCCTTCACCGTTGCGGAGCGAGCGAACACTTGCGCCTTTGATCTCGAGCTCGCGAAGCCTCCACGTGCCTTCGTTGCGCGACAGCGCCAGCTTTGATGCTCCGACGGCGGCATGGTCTGCGCCCTTTTCGCCAAGGAGAGTTGCGACGAAGCCTGCGCGCACGTCGTCGCCTTCTTTGTGCAGGTTCACGCCCTCCATCCAGACCAACGGCCCTTCGGAATCCACCACACGAATCGCAAGGTCTTCGATCGTGTACGTCCTCCCACCACCGCGTCTTGTCCGGGGCGCGGCTTCCGCCGAGTTGGACGCACCGCCGGATACTCTTATCCGCAGTTCTGCGACCGAGTCCTCGAACCCCTCGTGTGTGAGGTCGGCCGTCACCTCGATGCCTCGGGCCGACACCGCGCGGACGGATCTGGATCCTCGAAAGAGCGCACCGAGCAGGCTCATCCGTGCGTCGACCTGATCCACGCGTACGAGGAGGCCCCCGTGCCGACCGCGCATCTCGACGCCGACGAGCTCGACACCACCCAGAGAGAGGTGTGCCTCGTCGATCTGTGCGTCTAGGCCGAGGCGCTCGCCGATGAGCTGGGACGCTCGGGCCGCCGCACGAGGCGCAGCCCAGATCCAAAGGCCCATCACGAGCATCAGCCCGACGAAGGCCGCAACCACCCATGCGCGTCGCTCGCTGAGGAACCGCAGCATCGAGGCGGGATTATGCCGCGTCTAAAACGTGAAGCCTAATAAAGCTTGCGACTATCGATTTGGATCGTCACTGGCCCGTCCACAGCGGACTGAACCAGCATCATGGCGCGGAAGGTGCCTGTTTCGACCGGCAAGCCCTTGCCGCGCAGTGCCTCGACCACCCGCAAGTAGAGGCGCTCGGCGTCTGTTGGATCTGCTGCGCCGTCGAACGACGGTCGTCTGCCGCGCCGCACGTCCCCGAACAACGTGAACTGGGAGACTACCAACACCGCACCACCAACGTCGGTGACGGACAATGACATGCGGTCGTCATCATTCGGGAACACGCGCAGGCCGGCAATCTTGTCGACGATGTATTGCACGTCCTTGTCCTCGTCGTCGCGCGCCGCACCCAGGTACACCAATAGGCCGCGCTCGATCGCTCCGACGACTTCGCCGTCGACGCTGACACTCGCTTCGTGGACCCGCTGTACGACGGCGCGCATGCGGAGTTGCGTAGCACAGGCCGAATCGTCTTGCCCGAGCGAGGCGATGTCCAATACTCCCCCGCGATGAAACCGGTTGTGGGTCTGACGGGTGGGATCGCGTGCGGCAAGACCACCGTAGCCGAGATGTTCGCTGATCTCGGCATTCCTGTGATCGATGCTGACGATTTGGCGCGTGAGGTCGTGGAACCCGGCACGCCCGGCCTCCAACGGATTGTCGACGAGTTTGGCAGGGGCGTGCTCGACAAAACCGGCCGGCTCGATCGCAAGAAGGTCGGCGACATGGTGTTTGGTGACGAGGAAGCGCGCGCGACGCTCAACGCGATCATGCACCCGTTGATTGGGGCCGCCGGGGCCGAGCACATCGCGGCGCATCAAGACGACCCGGCCCCGTACGTGCTCTACGAGGCAGCGCTGCTCGTGGAGACCGGCGCCTACAAGGCGTTTTCCGCTCTGATCGTCGTGAGCGCAGAGGAATCCGTGCAGCGACTCCGCTTGGTCGCCCGAGACGGGTTTACGGTAACGGAAGCCAACGCACGGATCGCTTCACAATTGCCTCTCGAGAGCAAAACGTCCGTTGCCGATCACGTCGTGGTCAACAACGGCGACCTGAATCGAACGCGACGGCAGGTCGCCGAGGTCCACCGCAAACTCGTGGCGCGGTTCGCATCGAAGGAGTCGAAGTAGTGGGTACGCTAGCACGATCAGTCTTGGTAACGGGCTTCCCCGGACGGCAACCGGCCGTGCACCTGGTTAGAGAGCTCGCGGCCCACGACGAGCGCTCGGTGTGCTGCCTCGTGACCGAGGGCCGGAAGGAGCGAGCGCTGGAGTTACTAGAAGCTCTTCCTGCATCGTTGAGAGAGCGCGTGTCGCTTTGGGTTGGGGACCCGCGCTCGATGGACCTCGGCCTGAGCGGCGAAGAGTTCGCGGCACTCACGGAGCGTGTCGAGGTCATTCACCACTGCGCGTCGGTCACGGATCCGGCCGGCACAGCAGAAGAAGCCGACGGCAACGTGCGCGCCGCCGCGGAAATCTTGGAGTTCGCGGAGGCCGCACCTCGATTGAGGCGCCTGGTCTGCTGGTCGAGCGCCACCGTTTCGGGTAACCGCGAGGGCTTCGTCAAGGAAACCGAGCTCGACGACAAGATGGGCTTTCGCAACCCCATCGAAGAGTCCCTCTATCGCGTAGAGCGCATGCTTGGCGAATCAGCCGACGAGCTGCCGATCGTCGTCCTACGGCCTGCGCTCATGGTCGGCGACTCGGTGACCGGCGAGGTCGAGGACCTGGACGGGCTTTATCTGCTGATCCGCTTCCTCTTGAGCGCCCCGGACGACTACCGAATCCCGACACCCAGCCGAACCGGCGTCCGAATCAGTGCGGTGCCGGTCGACTACGCGGTCCGCGCCGCGTGCCATATCGCCGCCAATGAACAATCGATTGGCCGCACCTTCCACATCGTCGACCCAAAACCAGTCACCGTGCAACATGCCCTCCAGCTCTTCGCCGAGGCCACCGGCCGCCCCGCCCCAAGAGAACACGACCCCCTCAACCTCGCCACAGCACTGATGCGAGCTCCAGGATTGCAGCGCTTCCGAAACACGACCCGCGCCTTCCTCGATCAGCTGAAGACCGACGTGATCTACGACGACCGCAACACCCGAGAGCTCTTGGCCGGCGCGGGCATCTCATGCCCGGCACTCGAGAGCTACGTCGAAACGATGGTGGCAAGAGCGCAGCAGGACTAACTCCCCGCCACCGGCGCGGGCACTGGCACTGGCACTGGCACTGG
>JBGUEF010000429.1:0-3061 GCA_041821485.1 Deltaproteobacteria bacterium | reverse complement strand
TCGGCTTCTGGGCGACGATCGGTGTCACGACCGCGTTTGCAACACACACCTTGGTACACCTGGGAAAGAAGCTCGTTGGAACGGGTGCGGATCATGCACCAGAGGGCCCGCCGGAGCGGACCGATGAAGGAGGCGCAGAATGACCCATATCGTTGTCGACCCGGTAACCCGCATCGAAGGCCACCTGCGCATCGAGGCGGAAATCAACGACGGTCAAGTCTCCGACGCTTGGTCTTCGTCGACCATGTTCCGCGGGATCGAGATCATCCTACAAGGCCGCGACCCACGCGATGCCTGGGCGTTTACCCAGCGCATCTGCGGTGTCTGCACGACGGTGCATGCGATTGCTTCGATCCGCGCGGTCGAAGACGCGATCGGCGCGAAGCCTCCGCCCAATGCGCGGATCCTCCGCAACCTGATCATCGCGTCCCAGTGCATCCAGGACCACGTGATCCACTTCTATCACCTGCACGCACTCGACTGGGTCGACATCGTGTCGGCCCTCAGCGCGGATCCAAAGGAGACCGCGGCTCTCGCACAGTCGATTTCGGACTGGCCGAAGTCGAGCGCCACGTACTTCAAGGGCATCCAGGATCGCGTCAAAGGCTTGGTCGATCGAGGGCAACTCGGGCCATTTGCCAACGCATATTGGGGGCATTCGGCGTACAAGCTCCCGCCGGCAGCCAATCTCATGGCCGTGGCGCACTATCTCGAAGCGCTCGAGTGGCAGCGTGAGTTCATCAAGATGCACGCCATCCTCGGCGGCAAGAACCCACACCTGCAGAGCTTCCTGGTCGGCGGCATGGCGACTCCGGTCGACCCCGACAAGCAGGCTTCGCTGAACATCCACACGATCGCTCAGTTCAAGAAGCTCATCGCAGGCGCGCAAGAGTTCGTGAGCAAGGTGTACATCCCGGACCTGCTCGCGGTCGCCTCGTTCTACAAGGACTGGGCCGGCTACGGCGCTGGCGTAGGCAACTACATGGTGTACGGCGAGTACCCGCTCGACGACGAGGCCAATCCAGAACTCTACATCAAGCCGGGCATCATTCGCGCGCGCGACATCTCGAAGGTGGAAGAGTTCGATCCGTCGAAGATCACCGAGCAGATCACGCACTCCTGGTACGACTACGAGGGCGGCGAAGAGGCAGCGCTTCACCCGTCCGAGGGCGAAACCAAGCCGAACTACACCGGGCCGGAACCACCCTACGAACGCCTGGACACGTCGAAGAAGTACTCTTGGCTGAAGTCGCCCCGCTACGAAGGCGTGCCGATGGAGGTCGGACCTTTGTCGCGGATGTTGGTCAACTACGTTCGCGGTCACGAACAGGTGCAAGGCCTGGTCAACCACGTGCTGAAGACGCTGGGCGTGGGTCCCGAGGCCTTGTTCTCGACACTCGGTCGGGTCGCGGCACGAGGCATCGAAACGCAGCTGCTGGTCGACAAGATCGGCGACTGGGTTGACGAGCTCGCCGACAACATGGGCAAGGGCGAGCTGCGGATCCACGACAACAGCAAGTGGGAGCCGGAGAGCTGGCCGGCCGACTGCATGGGAGCCGGTTTCCACGAGGCACCGCGTGGCTCGCTCGGACACTGGGTCCACGTCAAGAATGCCAAGATCGAACGCTACCAATGCGTGGTTCCGAGCACTTGGAACGCCGGGCCACGGGACTCGGGCGACGTGCCCGGCCCCTACGAGGCAGCTCTGGTAGGAACCCCGGTAGCCGATCCTGAGCAGCCACTCGAGATCCTGAGAACAATACACTCCTTCGACCCATGCATGGCCTGTGGCGTGCACGTCGTCGAACCTGGAGGGCGCGAGATCACTCGCGTGAAGGCACGATGACTCCCCCGCCGGCAGGCGCCGCAGTGAAGGGAGGGGCTCGTCCGAAAGTGAGCCCTAGGAAGCACGATGTCCATGGGATCGAGCGGGTCTACGTCTGGGACCTGCTCGTCCGGATGAGCCACTGGATCATCATGATGTCGGTTTTCATCCTCGCGATCACTGGGATCTACATCGGCACGCCGTATCTGATTCCAACTGGCCCTGCGAGTGAGCAACTCGTCATGGCCAACATGAAGACCGTGCACTTCTATACGGCCATCATCTTCACCCTTGCGGTGGCTTCGCGCATTGCCTGGATGTTTGTGGGTTCGTACTACGCGCGCTGGCATCAGTTCGTGCCGATGACCCCACGACGAAGGCGTGATGTCCTCGGGATGTTGAAGTTCTATATGTTTCTCTCCAAAGAGCCGCCAATGAACGTGGGTCACAACCCGCTGGCCGGCTCTTTCTACGTGCTGGTGTTCCTTCTCTACCTCACGATGATCTTCACCGGCTTCGCTCTCTACTCGGTGAGCTCAGTGGGCTACATGCAGATGTGGGAGTTCCTGGTCCCGATCTTCGGCGGCCTGCAGATGGCGCGCTGGATCCATCACATCGCGATGTGGTTCATCCTGGGCTTCGTGGGTCACCACATCTGGAGCGCAATGCTCGTCTCTCGTGTCGAGGGTATGGGGCTGATCGACTCGCTATTCAGCGGCTACAAGTTCCTGCCGAAGAGCTGGCGCAACCGGGATGACTGACCGCACGCCGGTCCTTGTCTTGGGGCTCGGCAACGTCGTCTGCACGGACGACGGTGCCGGTATTGCCGCCATCCACAAGCTGCTCCGTGAGTACGACATGCCCGAAGGCGTGCTCGCCCTCGATGGCGGCACGCTCGGGCTGTCACTTCTTCCCCTCGTCGACAACGCAGATCAGGTGATTCTGGTCGACGCGATCAAGGCGGATGGCCCACCGGGCACGCAGGTCCGAATCGAGGGCGAAGAGGTGGCTCCGGCAGTCTACGAACGGCTTTCTCCCCACCAAATTGGGGTCGCCGACCTTCTCGCGGGTGCCAGCCTACTCGACCGCTATCCCGACCGCGTGGTGGTGATCGGTGTCGTGCCCGAGTCGATCGACCTTGGAGTCGAGCGAACGCCTGCCGTGGAGGCAAGCATTCCCGAGCTCGTCGATCGCGTGGTGCAGGAGCTTACCGACATGGGGTACCCGCCGGTTCGC
>JBGUEF010000428.1:0-3070 GCA_041821485.1 Deltaproteobacteria bacterium | reverse complement strand
CGCACGAGTTGAGCAAGAGCTTCGGCGGCACCAGTGCCGTCGATCGCGTCTCGATGAGCGTTGAGCGCGGTGAGGTGTTCGGCTTCCTCGGGCCGAACGGGTCGGGGAAGTCGACGACCGTCCGGACCCTTCTTGGACTGCTTCGCAAGGACGCGGGGGAGGTGAGACTCCTCGGCGGCGACCCATGGCGCGACGCCGTCGCGCTCCATCGGCGCCTCGCCTACGTCCCGGGAGACGTCAACCTCTGGCCGAACCTTTCCGGGGGAGAGGCGATCGACCTCCTCGCCAGCCTTCGGGTTGGGCTCGACCGTCGGCTCCGCGACGAGATGATCGAGCGCTTCCAACTCGACCCGCGCAAGCGATGCTCAAGCTACTCCAAAGGCAATCGGCAGAAGGTCGCGATCATCGCGGCGTTCGCCTCCGATGTCGAGCTGTACCTCCTCGACGAGCCGACCTCCGGCCTTGATCCCCTCATGGAGACCGTGTTCCAGGACGTGGTGAAGGAAAGGGTTGGGCAGGGGAGGACCGCGCTCCTGTCGAGCCACATTCTGGCCGAGGCCGAGGCGCTCTGCGATCGCGTCAGCATCATCCGCAGGGGGAAGATCGTCGAAACGGGCACCCTCGACCAGATGCGCCACCTCACGCGGACGTCGGTCCATGTCCACACGACCCGCCCCATCACCGGGCTGCAGGGCAGGACCGGGGTGTACGACCTTGAGACTGACGCCGACGGGGCCGCCTTCGAGGTGGACGGGCACCTTCTCGGTGATCTGATCACGCACCTCGCTGGCTTCGGAATCCTCATGCTCACCTGCACACCTCCCACCCTTGAGGACTTGTTTCTCCGCCACTATGGGGATGAACTCGCGAGCCTCTCCAAGAACGGGAACGGCGACGGGGGGCGGTCGTGACCGCATGGACCGGAACCCCCCGCCTGGTCCGGCTCGCGCTCCGACGGGATCGCGTGCGTCTCCCCGTCTGGATCGTTGCGATCTGCGGGCTCATCGCGGCGGTGATCGCCGCCGAGACATCCATCTATCAGGATGCGGCGCAGAGGGCGGCTGGTGCCGCATTCAGCGCGGACAACATCATGTCCAGGTTTGCCGACGGACCGGCCTCCGGCACGAGCCTCGGGGCGATGTCGATCGTCGAGTCATACCTCGTCCTCGCGATCTTCGTCGCCCTGATGAGCGCGCAGGCCGTCGTCCGCCACACCCGGCTCGACGAAGAGACCGGGCGCGCCGAGCTGATCGAATCGAGCGTCGTTGGCCGTCACGCGCGCCTGACCGCGGCACTCATCGTTGCAGCGGTGGCCAATGCGGTCATCGCGCTTGCCGCGACGCTCGTCCTTGTCGCATACGGACTCCCCTTCGGTGGCTCGCTCGCGGCGGGAGTCTCGCTCGCCGGCGTGGGCCTGGCGTTCGCAAGCGTCGCAGCGGTGGCCGCTCAGGCGTCGGTCACGCAGCGGGGGGCGAACGGCCTTGTGGGGCTCGCGCTCGGGGTTGCCTTCCTGCTCCGTGCGGTCGGTGATGCGTTCGGCACCGTCGCGCCGAACGGGGTCGAGCTCGTCAGTTCGTGGCCGTCGTGGCTGTCACCCATCGGTTGGGGTCAGCAGATGCGGCCCTTCTACCAGGACAACTGGGCCATTGGGGCGCTGTTCCTCGGCTTCGCCGTGCTCGTCGTCGGCCTCGCCTATCGGCTGTCCGCAGGCAGGGACCTTGGCGCAGGACTCATGCGCCAGCGCCCCGGTCCGGCCTCGGCCTCTCCCAGGTTGTTGAGCCCCTGGGGACTGGCGTGGCGCCTCCAACGGGCTCCGCTCCTGGCGTGGACCGTGGGAATGGTGATCATGGGTGGCACGTTTGGCGCGGTAGGAACCACCGCTGACGACTTCGAGAACGTGAGCCCACAGTTGACCGAGATGCTGCAGGAGCAGTTTCCCGGGGCGGACTTAGTCGACGTCCTCGCGGCGTTCATGATGGGCTTCCTTGGCGTGGCTGCCGCCGGATACACCATTCAGGCCCTGCTGCGCATGCGCGCGGAGGAAGTGTCCGGGCGGCTCGAGCCCGTACTCGCGACGTCCGTCGACCGTGGGAGGTGGCTCGCGAGCCACGGCGTCATCGCGGGGCTCGGCACGGCGGCGGTGATCGGGGCGATGGGCCTCGCGGCAACGCTCGGCTATGTCGCGGCGGGAGGCGATCTCGCCGGGGGCCTTGGCCAGACGGGGGCCGCGCTCACTCAGCTACCCCCCGCGCTCGCCCTTGGCGCCTTCGCGATGGCCGTCTTCGCTCTCGCGCCCCGATTCGCGCCAGCGATCGGATGGGCCGCCCTCGCCATCAGCCTTGTGGTCGGGCAGTTGGGCGAGATGCTCAAGCTCCCTCAGGCCGCCATCAACCTGTCCCCCTTCACGCACATGCCCGCCGTCCCTGCCGAGGCGCTCGCCATCACGCCGATCGCGCTCCTCCTCGCCGCGACCCTCGCATTCGTGGCGATCGCCGTGGCGGCGTTCCGGCATCGCGACCTTGCCATTCCCGCGTAGGCGTCGGCTCGCCGCGACACCGCGACCGGTGCGGTCCCCGCGCGAGCGCGTACGCTGGCTCGGGACGTCGCGGGGCCAGTAGCCCAGCCGGTTAGAGCAGCGGACTCATAACCCGAAGGTCTTGACTCCCACCACAGAGCGACGCTCTTTGCGGGAAGCGCAGGTTCGGGAGATCCCGCTGACCTTGCCACGGCGGATCGCGACGCTTTGCGACGAAGGCGTCGGTTCGGAATGGCAGTTCTCGCGAGGGCAAAGCCCGCGAATAGTGAGTTTGTCAACCCACAGTTTCGTTCGGGGGGCTCACCCAATCACACCAACACGTCAAGGACAACGTCCACGATTGTCACACCTAGTCGCCTTCGATGAGGTTTCGGTATGCGTGGAGATGCTGCACCGCGAGCGCCGTGTCGTCGAGCTCCTCGTACAGGGTTGAGAGGTTGTATCGGGCATCAGCGAAGCGAGGTGCGAGCTCGATCGCCCGTTCATAGGCCTCTACTGCGTCTGCGAAGTCCCCCAGGTCCTGAGAGGCAACGC
>JBGUEF010000427.1:0-3082 GCA_041821485.1 Deltaproteobacteria bacterium | reverse complement strand
GTGCCTGGCGTGGTCGACTTCGCAAGGGCGCGAATGTCGATGAGCCCCGAGCCCTCGCCGGCTGGCTGTGGTCCGCTTTGTGCGCCCGTCGAAGCCGATGACTGGCTCGCCGCAGCGGGCGCTGCCTCAGAAGGCGAACCGCCGCGTGACGCGAGTTGCTGTAGATTGGTGAGCGAGAAGAGAACCGAGTTTTCGTTTCGCTGACCGGTCATGCGTTGAGGTGTCGACGCACCGATCGCACCACCGCCGAAGCCCAGACCGCCCCCCATGGCACCTGAGGCGCCGGAGCCCTCAGCAGCGGCTGCCAGTGGCGAGTCGTCGGCTCCCGTCGGCGTGGGGCTCTCATCGAAGCCTGCGAACATGTTGCCGCTCGTGTCGATCTCACTTGTCGGCTCACGACCGTTCCGGTCGCTGAAGAGATCGCCGCCAGTGCCGAACGCCGACGTGTCGTCCGCTCCGCCTGGTGCGCTCTTCGCCTGCGCTGCTGCGTCGCCGAACACCGTTGCGAGGTCGGGCACATCCGCGGCGACCTTCCAGTCGTCGAAGCCTTCCTTCCACACGTACGAATCGAGGCCAACACTGCCCTTCGCGAACAACTGGCTGAGCCCAATCGGGCTGAGCGGCCCTTTCTGCTCGCCGTCGACCACGATGTACCAGGTGGCTTCGCTTCCCTGGTTCTGTGGCGATTGCGTTTCACCGAATGGGTGTGCGCCCGTCTGATCGCCTCGAACCTCCAGGACCGATGAGCATTTCTTGCATCGGATCTTGAAGATTTTCCCAGCGACCTTTTCGTCGGCGATGGAGTATTTCGCACCGCAGCTATCGCAAACGATCTTCATCTATAGCCCCCGTCTCCTCCCGGCCCAGGACAACCAGGACAACTGGATGCGCGCCGGATCGAAGATTCCCCTTTAGGACCGCGATCATAGCGGTCCTGTCCTATGCCAAGCAAGAAGTACACGAAGGTTGTCCCCGCGTGCTTGGACCCTCATCTCCCCGAATCCTTAGGTCTTTATTAGTTCACGACCACCAGTTGGGTCCCGTCGTGACCGCAGAAGAGGTGGGCGGCAGCGTGGCGAATCCCACATTCGGGGCAGATCTTGTTGGTATCGAGCAATAGGCGGGGCCGCGTCGAGCTCGCCGCCCCATATAGGCCGTACGGCACCAATTCGTCGGCATCTTCAGGGCAGAAGCGCGCGTCGAAGGGGTAGCCACGCCGGCAGGTCGGGCAGATCATTCCCTGGGAAAACGGCCCCGAGGAGCACCCTTCCATCAGCTCGGCCCCGTCTCGAACGCAGAAGCGGTTGCTCGTCGGGTACTCCCAGAGGCACACCGGGCAGCTCTTCAAGGGCGTAGGTTCAGGCTTCAACCAGGGTCGCGAGCCATCCGGAGACCGGGTGTCCTGCCCGGCGCTCCGGGGCTCCGCAGACGGCGAATCACTGGTCGCCGTTCGCCGGCGCCGCCGGAGTCTCGCACGCGCGGCGAGCGAGACTCCCAATGCCAGCAAGAGAGCGAGAGACCAGGCCATCTCCGAATTGTGCCGGATCGCAGAAGGTGTACGCCAAAAAAAGCCCGGGAGGCAGGGCCACCCGGGCTTCTTCTAGCGTATGGCGGACCGTGAAGGGCTCAGAGCTTCTTCACGGCATCGGTCAGAGCCGGCACCGCGTCGAAGAGATCGGCCACCAGGAAGTAGTCGGCGACCTGAGCGATGGGTGCCTCCTTATCCTTGTTGATCGCGACGATCGTCTTGCTGCCCTTCATGCCAGCCAAGTGCTGGATGGCGCCCGAGATACCGATTGCGATGTAGAGCTTGGGCGCGACGACCTTGCCCGTCTGGCCAACCTGCAGCTCCGGCGACACGTAGCCCGCATCACACGCCGCACGCGACGCGCCCATGGCCGCGCCAAGCGCGTCGACCAGGGGCTCGATGATGTTGGTGAAGTTGTCCGCGCTCTTGAGTGCTCGGCCGCCCGACACGACGACGTCGGCGTCGCCGAGATCTGGGCGCTCGCTCTTCACGACCTCGACGCCGAGGAACTCGACCTTGTCCGCAGCAGGATCGCTCTGCACGGCGATGTCTTCCGCAGGGCTCGCGCCACCGGAAGCCTCGGCTGCGTCGAACTCCGACTGACGCACGGTGATGACCTGCTTGTCGCTCAGAATCTCGACCGTACCGGACACATTGCCCGCGTACATCGGACGCGTGAAGGACAGCTTACCGCCGCCTACGTTCACCGCCGAGATGTCGGACGCGACACCAGCATCGAGCTTGGCAGCCGCGCGCGGGAGCAAGTCCTTGCCGTACGCGCTCGCACAGGCAACGAGGACATCGTAGCCCTTGCCGGCCTCGGCCACGGTCGCCGCGTACTTCTCGCAGGTGTAGCCGCCAGCGATCTCCGCCTTGAGCACCTTGCCTGCGCCGTAGCCCGCCAGCTCATCGGCTGCCGCACCCGCGCCCTCTCCGATGGAGAGAATATCGAACGAACCGCCCGTTCCTTCCGCGATCTGCCTCGCGGCCGTGACGGCACAAAGAGTGGTTTTGCGTGCCTTGCCCTCAAGCAACTCCGCAACAACGAGAACATTAGCCATGTCTGATGCTTCCTTTCCGTTTCTCGAGGGTTAGATGACCTTGGCGGTGTTGTGGAGCTTGTCGACGAGATCCGCGGCGTCCTCGACGAACGTCGTTTCACCCGAGCGCGCTGGCGGCAGCTCGAACTTCGTGTAGTTGAGCACCTTCGCGGTGTCGACACCGAGGTCGCCGATCGACATCTGGTCGATGGGCTTCTTCTTGGCCTGCATGATGCCCTTGAGCGATGCGTAGCGGCCGCCGACTTCCAGCTTTGCGTACTGGTGGCCGTCGGGGGTGACGCCGTTCTGTACCGACTCCGGGTGGAGGATGCGGTCGGAAGTGGTGAGCACTGCCGGGCCGGTGACCTTCACCGTTGCGACGCCTGTGTCGAGCTCGCGCTGGACCTCGAGGGTCTTCCCGTCGTCCGCGGTCATGATCCTCATCGCGGAGTTGATGACTGGCCAGCCGAGCTTCTCGGCGAGGCTGGTCCCTGCGACGTTGGAGTCCCCGTCC
>JBGUEF010000426.1:0-3100 GCA_041821485.1 Deltaproteobacteria bacterium | reverse complement strand
ACTGCCAGACCTGCACCATTGCCTGCAAGAAGCTCTGGAATCAAGACGCTGGCACCGACTACACGTATTGGAACAACGTGGAAACGCTTCCCGGCACCGGGTACCCCAAGCACTGGCAAGACCTCGGGGGTCGCGACGGCAAGGGCCAGGTCAAACCGGGCACGGTGCCGAACCTCGACACCCAGTACGGCCGAGCCTGGAACTTCAATCACAAGCAGGTGTTCGGTCGCGAGGACGGCAAGAAAGGCTTGAAGGTCTGGCTCCGCCCAGAGGGCAAGAGTCGGCCCAAGTGGGGTGCAAACTGGGACGAGGACCATGGCACCGGCAGCTATCCCGAGGACAACCACTACTTCTACATGCCCCGCCTATGCAACCACTGCACGCATCCGGCGTGTCTTGCTGCCTGCCCGCGCGGCTCGATCGAGAAGCGATCCGAAGACGGCATCGTGGTCGTCAATCAGGACCGCTGCCACGGCTACCGTTTCTGCGTCGAGGCCTGTCCGTACAAGAAGGTCTACTTCGACACGCAGCGGCAGGTTGCGGCAAAGTGCATCTTCTGCTTCCCGCGCATCGAGCAGGGAGTCGCGAACGCGTGCGCGCGGCAGTGCCCCGGTCGCGTCCGCTTCGTGGGTTTCGTCGACGACCGGGAAGGACCGATCTGGAAGCTCGTCCACAGATGGAAGGTCGCCATTCCGCTGCACCCGGAGTACGGGCTGTCGCCGAACGTGTTTTACGTGCCACCGATGAGCCCGCGGAAGCTCGACGCGCAGGGTCGGCCGACCGGTGAGCCGCGCATTGCCATGTCCTATCTCGAATCGCTGTTCGGCAAGGACGTTCACCGGGCGCTCGCGACGGTGGAAGCCGAGCGCGAGAAGAAGAAGCATGGCAAGCCGAGCGAGCTGATGGACCTGCTCATCGCGTACGACTGGAACGAGAACTTCCGCATCCCCGCACGCTCGCCGATTGACGAGAGTTCGACCAATGGCCACTCATAAGCTCATCGCCGCACCGGTCGGTTTGCAGCCCGGAGCGTACGTGAAGGTCGCCTACGCCGGTCGCGATCAGGCTGCGACGCCGTCTGCCGACCTGGATCTACAGAAGGCGGGGCAGGGTTACCGCATCGCGCTCCAGTGGACGTGTCCACATCCGGTCAAGAGCATCGAAGGCAACACTGACGTCTGGGTAGACGCGGCCGCCGTCCTTGCGCCTGCTGCTCCCGGGGCGCCGTGGATCACGATGGGCGCCGAGAACCTGCCGGTTGTCGGCGCGCTATGGCGCGCGGATCGCGAGGACCTCTATCGGATCGATGCCGAGGGGCTCGGCAGCGTTCGACGCGAGGCCGCACCGGAGGGCTGGCGCGCGACTTCGAAGTACGAGCGAGGTTTTTGGACGGTTGTCTTCGAGCTCGACGCCTGGCCCTCGCTCCGCAAGCAGAAGATGATCGCATTGGCCGTCTGGCGCGGCGACGCACAGGACCGTGGTGGCCTCAAGTCGGTCAGCCAGGGCTGGATCAACGTCGAGGTATGAGCGAAGCGCCCGAAGCTGCGCTTGCCATGGGCGCCTGGTCGCATGTCTGGAGCCCAGCCGTCGGTGTCGAGCTTCGGCGCGCCGCATGGGAAGCGCTCGAGCTGCCGCAGAGCTTCGACGACTGCCAGCACGAATACTGGAACCTCTTCCAGGTCGGAGCCGCCGGGCCGCGCATTCCACTGCTCCTCCACGCTGCGCTCAATCGTCCAGGAGCCGCCGTCCGGGAGGATTGGCTTCGCGTGATGAGCCACCTGGGCCTCGAGTGGAACGACGTTCATTTGCCTCCGGACCAGCTCGGCGCGGCCTGCGAGATCTACGCGTACGCGATCACGCGCCAAGAGCGCGTTCTCATCGAGGAGCTCCGCGAGCGCTACCTATTGCCCTGGTGCCAGGTAGCGCGCGACATCCTCACGGAGGAGGGCAATGGCCTCCTGTTCTTGCCGGAGCACTTCGAACAAGACCTACGCGCCGCCAGCGCCTGAGATGAGCTCTGCGCCCATCGTCCTGTACGGTTTGCGCTGGTCGGCGAGCCAAAGGAGGTAGCCAAGAAGCTGGTCGCGCGCTTTGGCGATTGGGCCGACCGAGTCAGCCTGATGACCACCTACATGCTTGCGCCGGAGGTGGCTTCCAAGATCGTCTCGGACATGAAGAGCCTGACCGCGCAGCGTCTCAGCCCTGCATGGATCGATGCCTTGCTCAGCCAGGCGTCATCCTCGAGCCGAAGCGTCGCGTGTCGCACCAGCACACCCGGAGTAGGGACGGTTCTCGTCGCCACCGGCTTTGCACGCACGTTGGTTCACACGGACGCACGTTGTAGGCACTAGGCGGTGTGCCGACCGTGATTTGGAGGCGCCTTTCGGGCCAGGCATGATTGCAACTATGGGGAAATTTGGTGGGGCTCAGAAGCTTCGCTTGCCGACTACCTCATCAAAGTCTCTCCTGCCGTGGACACTAGCTTAGCGTTCAACGTGATGTCGCTGACCGACCTTTGCGACGGCTCTGATTATGCGAGTGCGCTTATTCCGAAGACCTCGCTACCCGTTGCGTCTGGCAGCCCCCTCGTGCAACGGATTAGTGACGAGACTTTTGGCGGTGGATACGGCACCCTTATCGAGGGCGCGCTTCGGGGCATCGCCGATTACACTGTCAACAACCAGACGGCAGGGCGCGAGATGATCGGTGTTCTCTTCACGGACGGCGACGCGAATGGCTGCGAAGACCGTAATCCCATGCTCGCGGGGATCATCGCACAGCACCTAGCGGACACAGGCCTACGAACCTTCATCATCGGGATGGAAGGGGCCAGCGAGGCCAAGCTCGAGGAGCTGGCCATTGCCGGTGGTGCCGACCCGCACAGCGACTTCTGCGGCAGCCTCAGTCCGCCTTGCCACTACTGGAACGTCGGCGACGGCTCGGGCGATGTGCTGGCGAGCGCTCTTCAGGCCATCTCTCAGCAGGCAGTGCCGCTGCCCTGCGAGATCGACGTTACTGGCCTCAGCGCACCCGTCGGGGAGGTGCTCGACTACGGCCGGGTCAACGTGACCCTAACCCAGGGCGAAACCGTCACGACCAT
>JBGUEF010000425.1:0-3100 GCA_041821485.1 Deltaproteobacteria bacterium | reverse complement strand
GTCCGCGCGAGCGAGCGGACGGGTTTCGTTACCTGGCCGCACTGATCGCGAGCGGCCACGAGCTCGAGATGGAGGCGGACCGGGCCCATCCGGTGCTCGCGCGCGCGTTCACCCCGATTCGGAGCTTCGTCGGGGATGGCCCCGACACTCTGTACCACGACGCCAAGCTCGACGAGTCGCTCTCTTACGAGTTCACCATCCGACGGGGCGACGACATCTTCTTCTCGATCGTCGTCTACGCGAGTGACGACGATGGCATGCGCTCGATGACGAGCTTCCTGATCGACAAGGACATCGTCTTCGAAGAAGACGGCGGGGATCAAGTGGCCGCGATTCACATCAGCGCGGAACGTCCGGAAGGCGCAAAGAACTGGTTGAAGCTCGAGGCCAAAGAGCCCTTCATCATGACCCGGCAGTACTTTCCGGAGTGTGTGATCGAGGTCGACAAGGGCAAGTACCGCGCTGCGATCATGAACATCGAGTGCGTAGACGATGTGCCGCCTCCGACCCAGTACGCCGTGGAGGACCTTTCAGCGGGGCTCGGCCGTCTCATCGCGTTCATGCACGACACGGTCGACGCCGGCCTGGGTGTGTCGGCCATCGTAGGCATGAGCAACATCGAGTACGACAACGACGCGCACTCGACGCCCACTCGTATCGGGGCGGATGGTCAGCTCGCGGTCGAGGAAGAAGAGCACGAGGAGTACACGTCGGACGAGGTGTTCGACATGATCGACCCGAAGGTGGTGGCCAACAATTTGCCCGGTCCGGGCATCGGCTACTCGGGCGTTTCGTTCAAGATCGCCGACGACGAGGCGATCCTCATCGAAGGCACCGACGTGCCGTGCAGGTACTGGTCGTGCCAGATCTTCGACAACTATCTTCAAGCGGGCGACTACCGGCACTACCCAGTGGCGATCAACAATCGTCAGGTGATGTATGACGAGGACGGCTCGTTCCGGATCTATGCCAGCCGTGAGAACCCCGGCGTGAAGAACTGGGTCAGCACCGAGGGCCGTCGTCGTGGCCAGGTCGTGCTGCGGACTCTTCTCGCGGAAACCGACCTTTTTCCAGAGATGTCGGTGATCAAACTCGCGGATATTCCGGCGCACGACCTCGTCTAGGGAAGAAGATGCCGCGCTTACCCTTCGCTATTCGAGCGCTCAATCGGGCCGGCGCCGCTTTGAACGCCGTTGGCCTCGAGCTTCCTCGCATTCAGGAGGCGGACCTTCTCAAAGAGGCCCCGAAACAGACCGGCCTCAGCGATTTCGGCGACGACCTGTTTCGCGAAGGCCTCGGACGCCTGCTCACGGCCCTCGAAGAAGACGACGCGGATCTCTCGACGCTTGGGCGCCTGATGGCCAAGGACTCGATCGTGCACGACCTGATGGGTCGGCTCGAGATGGTCGACTGCCGCAAGCGGAACCCCGAAATCGATCAAGAAGAGGTCAATCCGCCGGTGTTCATTTTCGGTCTCCCCCGCACCGGGACGACCGTGCTCCAGAACCTGCTAGCGCAGGATCCGAGGCACCGGGTGCCACTCGGCTGGGAGGTGATCTACCCCTCCCCGCCTCCGGAAACCGAAACCTATCTCAGCGACCCGCGCATCGAGAAAGCTAGGGTGCGCTACGCACAGGTCGACAAGCTCGCTCCGGGGCTGCAGGTCATTCATCCTATTGGCGCGCAGCTTCCGGAAGAATGCAGCACGATCACCGCGCGGGAGTTCCAAAGCCGCAACTACGACTACGTCTTCGACGTGCCGAGCTACTATCACTGGTTCGTGAATCGCTCTCAGGTCGATGTGTACGAAGCCCATCGGCGGTATCTGCAGCATCTGCAGTTTCGAGCGAAGAAGGAGCGCTGGTTGCTGAAAGCCCCCCAGCATCTGGCGTTCATTGCTGACCTTTTTCGCGTGTATCCGGATGCCGAGGTCATTTTCACGCACCGCGCTCCGACGGAGGTCATGTCCTCGATGTCTAGCCTGATCTATCAAATGCGGTTTCTAACGCAGCGCTCGGTGGACCCGGCACGTGTTGGGCGCGAACAACTCAACCGCTGGGGCTGGGCGCTCGATCGCAGCTTGGGGGCGCGGGTCGAGATGCCGGACAAGGCGGATCAGATCGTTGATCTGAGATTCAATGATCTCATCCGGGACCCCTTGGCGGCGGTGGAGGGGATCTACGAGCGCTTCGGATGGCCGATCGACGAGGATGTCCGCCACCGGATGAGAACCTTTCTCGACGACAACCCACGCGGCAAGCACGGCACACACCGATATACGCTCGACATGTTCGGGCTCAGCCCAGACGAAGTGAATGAGCGTATGGCTTCATACGCCGACCGTTTCGATTTGCGCTCATAGTCGACTCCGCCGCGCCGCTCTAGAGCGAGACCAGTTGCTCGCTGACCTCCCAGAGCCTCTGCGCCTGTGCTGCATCCTGGCCCCAGGATTTGGTCTGCTTCACCCGACAATCCACGAAGTACTCACCGCTGATGTTCCTGACCTCCTCGGAGGTGGCGAGATACAAGCTGGTGGCTGCGCCGCGCTCAGCGGAACGGAGAAACGGTGTCACCAAGATCATCACGTGACCGGCGTACCAGTTGTTCTGCGCGCCCAGCCGGCTCCTGACGGCACCGGGGTGCAGGGCGTTGGCAGTCACCCTGGTGCCTTGCAAACGCTTCGACAGCTCGCGGACGAACAAGATGTTTGCGAGCTTGGAGTGACCGTAGGTTCGAAACGTCCTGAAACCGGAGCTCCACTGCAGGTCATCGAAGCAAATACCACGGCAGAACTTATAGGCGTCCGACGAAACGGCGATGATGCGCCCTTGCTCTGCTTCCTCGAGCCGCGCGAGTAACAACTGCGTGAGGAGGAAATGGCCGAGGTGGTTCACGGCGAACATCTGCTCTTGGCCGTTGTCCAACAAGAGCCTCTGGGTGTTGATCACGCCGGCGTTGTTGATCAACACATGGAGCGGCTCGTTCCGTCGAACGAAAGCCTCGGCGGCATCGCGCACCTGCTGAAAGTCGCCGAGATCAGCGATGTAAAGTTCGACCTGTACGTCACCGTAAAGACTCCGCAGCTCCTCGCGCAGAGCCT
>JBGUEF010000424.1:0-3118 GCA_041821485.1 Deltaproteobacteria bacterium | reverse complement strand
GTCGAGATCCGGCGCGCCGGTGCAAGGTCTGGATTCTGCTCGGGAACGTTGATCTCACCGCTCGTCGTGGTCACGGCCGCGCACTGCGCAATCGTCGAGCCTGAGCCAGGGGTGACTCATCCCGCCGCACCGAGTTCCCTCCAAGTGGTAGCCGGCCATCTCGCGAGTCATGCGGCCGCGCCGAGCATGGTCCGCTCGGTGTTTCAAGTGAGCGTGCACGAAGGATACAACCACGACTTCATCATGGGCCGAAACCGCAGCGGCGCGGGGCAAGGTGGCATCGGATCGCCGCACGATATCGCCCTCCTGTTCTTGGCGGCTCCCTTCGACACGCTTCCCAACGCTCCGATGCTGACCCCTGACCATGCGCCGGAGCTCGTCCGTCATGGCGACGTCGGGTATGTGGCGGGTTACGGCGTCTACGACCTCGACGACGATCTGACCGGCGCGCTCTACATCTCCGATGCCGTCATTGACATCATCGGTCAGCAGGAGCTGCTCACGCGGCGTGCCGATCCACTCGGCGATTCCTGTTATGGCGACTCCGGCGGTCCTCTCTACGTGCCGACCGAGGAAGGAGACTTCCTCGTGGGCTTGGTCTCGCGCGGCCGTTCCGACGTCGAGCGAGACTGCGGGGACGGTGGCGTCTATACCTTGCTGTCGGCGTATCTTCCCTGGATCGCGGAAACGGCGGGCAGCAGGTTTGAACCGAGGCAGGCCTTGGGCCCCGACGAGGTGTCGTTCTTGGCCGAAGGAGCCGAACCGGTAGGCGTCCCGAAGGGTGGCGCACTTCATCGAGCCGACTCGTGCGCTGCCTCGAAACCGCCCACGGGTGAGCGTCCGCCGGTTTCGGCTCTCGCGCTATTGCTGGGGTTCGTTTTGGTCCGGCGGCGATTGTCACCGCATTAGCGGTGGCCTACGCTGCGCGCATCCATGAGGCTGCCGGCGCAACAATCCCAAACGCGACTCACCAAGATCGTTTGCACGATCGGCCCTTCGACGAGCTCGTGGGACGTTCTGGCCGAGCTGGCCCAGGCGGGGATGAACCTCGCGAGGCTCAACATGTCGCACGGTGACCACGCATCTCACCTTCAGGTCATCCGCAATCTCAAGAGCCTCGGCAAGAAGCTCTCGCACCCGGTCTCAGTCCTGATGGACCTCCAGGGACCCGAAATTCGAACCGGCGAGCTTTCCAAAAGCCTGGACCTCAAGGCGGGCGACGTTTTCTACTTCACCGTGTTGGCCGACGATGCCGAGGAGCGGAGCGTACACGTCAACTACTTGGATATCGTCAACGATCTGCGAGCAGGCGAGCGCGTGACGGTCGACAACGGCCTCATCAACCTCGAGGTCCTCGAAGTCTCGGAGCATCGTCTCAAGTGCAAGGTCTTGGATGGCGGAACGCTCGGCTCGCGGAAGCACGTCAATCTGCCGGGCGTGCGGGTCAATCTGCCCTCGATTACCAAGAAGGACCGCGAGGACATCGCCTTCGCCATCGAGCAAGACCTCGACTTCATCGCGTTGTCGTTCGTTCGGGGCGTCGACGACGTCCTCGAAGTTCGCGAGATCGTCAACGGGGCCGGTGGGCATCAGCGCATCATCGCCAAGATCGAAAACCAAGAAGGCGTCGACAACTTCGATGAGATTCTCGAGGCGGCCGACGGCATCATGGTGGCGCGAGGGGACCTCGGCGTCGAGGTGGCCTACGAAGAGCTCCCCGTGCTTCAGCGCGACATGATTCGTCGCTGCGCCATCGCGGGAAAGCCGATCATCGTTGCGACGCACCTGCTCGAGTCGATGATCGACAACCCCCTGCCGACACGAGCCGAGGTGACCGACGTGGCGAACGCCGTGTACGAGCAAGCCGACGCGATCATGCTCAGCGGAGAAACCGCCGCCGGGAAGTATCCCGTGCGCTGTGTCGAGGTGCTCGATACGATCGCTCGCCGGATCGAAAAGGTGCGCGGCCTCGACTTCTACAAGGAACGTCCGGCGCCTACCACGCAGCGTGCGCACGTCGCGCAAAGCGCCTGCCGTCTGGCAGACTCCCTTGGCGCTCGAGCGATCGTCGTCATGACCCGGCGAGGGTACTTCGGTCAGCTCGTCGCCAGCTATCGGCCTCAGAACGCGATCATCTACGCGTTCACGAACATGAGCACGACACGTCGCAAGCTCTGGCTCAGCCGCTCGGTCATTCCGTTTCGCATGAATCTGTCCCGAGACCCCGAGAAGACGATCGTCAACGCCCTCGCCAAGCTGCGGGAGCGTGACGTGATCGAACCGGGCGAGCCCGTGGTGGTCGTCTCCGATGTCGCCACGGCGACAGGGGATTTGGTGACCAGCATACAGGTACGGGTCTCCGAGTAGCATCAAAGGCCATTTGGCCTTAAACGATCAAGGTATGCGTTCGCGCGTCTCTCTTATCTTGTTGCTTGGCCTCGCCATCGGCTGTGGGTCCTCCGAGGAGGTCTTCGCCGGCGAGTTGACTGCCCCTGTGGTCTACGGCGAGGACGACCGCGTCGAGGTGTTCAACCACCCCGATGCCGACCTGCGGAGCATCGCCCGGGAGTCGATCGTGGCGCTGATTCCGACCTCCTGGATCGAGCGGGGTCCCGACGGAACCTACGCCCTCGCCCCCAGTGTCCAATCGCTCGGGGAGCTGCATGGGCTCTGCCCGGATGAGCTTTTTGTAGATCAACCGGCCGCCGCGGTCTGCTCGGGTGTGCTCATCGACGACGACCTGGTCCTGACGGCTGGTCATTGCATCGATTCGCGAATGCCCTGCGATGGGTACGCGTACGTGTTCAACTACCATCTCGACGATCCGACCCATCTTGCGGTGATTCGAGACGAAGACGTGTACTCGTGCGCTCGAGTCGTTTCGGAGGGAAGGCCTCTCGTCGGCGATTACACGCCCGACTTTGCGGTCGTCCAGCTCGACCGGCCCGTCGAAGGCGCCCACGCGCCGGCCCTGGTTCGACCGGCAACGCCCCTCGACGCGCAAGAGTCGCTAGCGATGATCGGCTTTGGAAGCGGCTTGCCAGCCAAGATCGACACAGGTGGCTCGGTGGCCGACCCGCGGACTGAACAGCTCGATTACTTCGTCGCCAACGTCGAC
>JBGUEF010000423.1:0-3126 GCA_041821485.1 Deltaproteobacteria bacterium | reverse complement strand
TTGCGTGGCCTCAGGCCCCAAGCCCCTCCGGCCACATCTGCAAGGCGCCCCGTCCGGCGCAACCCCGTGTCGTGTTTTTCCGAGCCCCGGTGAACCTGTGAGCACGCCCGTCGCGTGCCGGTCTCCGGTGACTCAGTTGCCATTCCGTAAGTTGCTGGCGTCGTGGTATGACGCGGTCTTCCTGGGTGAAAGGGGAACTTGTGAGCTTTTCGACGATGATGGACCGGCCGTTGTTGATCTCCGACCTGTTCGAGCATGGGCGCCGCCTGTATGCAGACAGTCGGATCATCACGGTCGGCGAACAGGGCGACCGGATCAGCACGTATGCGGAGGTGGGTGACCGTGTCGACCAACTGGCCAACGCCCTCACCAAGCTCGGGGTCGAGCGCGAGGATCGCGTAGGCACGTTTTGCTGGAACAACCAGGAGCACCTCGAGGCGTACTTCGCGATCTCGTCGATGGGCGCGGTGATGCACACCTTGAACATTCGCCTCTTTCCCGAACAACTCGCGTTCATCGTCAATCACGCCGAAGACAAGGTGATCATCGTTGACGACAACTTAGCGCCGCTGCTGGGCCAAGTTGCAAAGCAACTAGAGACCGTGGAGCACATCATCGTCGTTGGCGAGGGAGATGACGCTCCGCTCCGCGATGCGCCTCGGGCGACCTTCCACCGATACGACGACCTCCTCGCAGCGGAGTCCCCGGGGTTCGACTGGCCCACACTCGAAGAACGCGCACCCGCGTCCATGGCGTACACCAGCGGCACCACCGGGGATCCCAAGGGGGTGGTCTACAGCCATCGCTCCACCGTCCTTCACTCCTATGGCGTCACCTCAGGCGCAGTGACCGGACTCAACGAGAACGACATGATTCTCGCCATCGTTCCAATGTTCCACGCGAACTGCTGGGGCTTCCCTTACGCCGGGTGGTGGGTCGGAAGCGACTTGCTGATGCCCTCGCAGTTTCTTCAGGCCGAACCCTTGGTCCAGATGATTGAGCGTCATCGACCCACCTTGGGGGCGGGCGTCCCGACCATCTGGACCGCCATCCTGCACCATGGCGAGGATAGGCAGATCGACCTTTCCTCTTTTCGCCTCCTGATCTGCGGCGGTTCAGCGGTTCCCGAGTCGCTGATGCGCGCCTACGAGGAGCGCTACGATGTGACGCTCCTTCAGCTCTGGGGCATGACAGAGACCAGCCCCGTTGGATCGATCGCGGCCGTCCCCAAGGGCATCACAGGCGAAGAGAGATGGCGCTATCGGAGCAGGACGGGACGGCCGGTTGCCGGAATCGAGCTTCGAATCGTCGATGCGGATGGGAACGTGCTCCCCTGGGACGGTGAATCGGTCGGCGAGATCGAATGCAGGGGCCCCTGGGTGACCGGTAGCTACTACGGAGTCGACCACGCAGAGAAATTTCATGACGGCTGGCTGTGCACCGGTGACGTTGGCTTCATGGACGAGCGTGGGTATGCGCAAATCACCGACCGCGCCAAGGACGTCATCAAGTCGGGCGGTGAGTGGATCTCTTCGGTCGAGTTGGAGAACACGCTCATCGCGCACCCCGAAGTGATGGAAGCGGCGGTCGTGGGCGTGCCCGACGAAAAGTGGGACGAGCGCCCGCTCGCCTGCGTCGTGCGCAAACAAGGAAGCGTAATCGGGCCCGATGAGCTCAGGGCGTATCTGGAAGGCAAGGTCGCGAAATGGTGGTTGCCGGAGCGCTGGGCCTTCGTCGCCGAAATCCCCAAGACCAGCGTGGGGAAGTTCGACAAGAAGGTGCTCCGTGGCCAGCACGCTGCCGGCGAATTCGAAGTCCTACTTGTCTGAGAGAGGGCCCGCTCCGCACCGGCCGCCGCAGACTCGGCCTACTGCCATTTCAGCTTCTGCTTGCCCGGGTCGGTGATCACTTGTGCGTCCTCTGGATCGGCGGGTTCCTCCACCGGCTCCCCCGCACCGAGCTCTTTTGCCGCCTCCTCCGGATAGAGCCTGACTATCGTCCTAGTCTCCACACGAACGAGCTGAGGCCCGGTTTGCGTCTGGGTGCTGATGCGCATCTGCGACGTTGATTCCGCCTCGGAGTACGGCGTGAAGTGCTCGAGACGAACCAGAGCGGAGCCCATGATCGACGCCTGGTACGCCTCGAGCCGGCCGCTACCAATGGACTGAGGAGGCGCCGTCTGGCGAGCTGTGACCTGGAGTTGAACCTGCTCGCCTTCCAACTTCTCGATGTGATAGGTCACGACCTGGTCGACCCAAACCCCCGAGAACTGCACCTTGCGCTCGACCTCCCAGCGCGCTCGCGGTCCGAGCGGCTCGTCGGGGAACGGCACCGTGAGCAACGCGCTGCGGATGTTACCCAGCATCGTGCGAAGCGTCGGCGGCACATCCTCCATGCCGCGGAACTCGCCCCTTCGCACCCGACCCTGGGCATCCATCTCGCTCCAGCCTTGCACTTGCAGAAGCGGGGCCAGCATCTTTTCCATCTGCTCGCGTTGGGCCGGGCTCATTTTCTGAGCCATCTCCGAGATCCGCACCTGCGTGATCTGGATCTGGTGGCGAAGGAACCCCTGGGGCGTCGGCTCCGCGGGGCCCATCTTCACCTCGAGCTGCACAGGCGGAATACCGCTCTGCCCACCTTGGTCACCCGCTTGCATCGCCTGAGCGCGTGCGAGCTCCAAGTAGAGCACTTCGGTGTGGCCCGGCGCGACCCGGTAACGAAGGGGAACGCGAGGGGTCATGCCCGGATCCAGGACGCGAACAGTGGGCAGCACGCGCTGCGGGGGGCCGGGGTCCACAACCTCCACCGTTTGAGGCTGATACTTCGATCGACAAGAAGTGGTCGCCAGCAACAGACAGGCGAGCATCGCGATACGAACCATGGATCTACCTTTCGCTCTTCGAAACTAGTCGCAGGACCGAACGCCGTGCGGCCATCAATGGCTCCGTCTTCTCGGGGGACACCAACGCGATGTCGGCGGCGGAGCTGGATTCGAGGGTTGCCTCGAGTGCCAGTGGAAGACTGAGATCTGCAAGTGCGTGACCGCGGGCGTGCATCTCGTAGCCCCGAACGTGCATCTCCAACTTCGGGTTGAGGTCGGCCACCTGAGGGGCCGCTACCTGGTGC
>JBGUEF010000422.1:0-3128 GCA_041821485.1 Deltaproteobacteria bacterium | reverse complement strand
AGCCGTTCCATGAGCGCTGCAGTCTACGGTGGGGAGGTAGCCGATTCAAACGCGCCGCCCGCAACTACTACAGCGTCTGGTCGCTGCCTCCCTTGGGAGAAAGGTTTCAGCCGTGCGAGCTTGGTTTGCCTACGGCAGAAGATACGTCGGCGTCAGCACGAACATTTCATTTTCCGTCGTGACACCCGCAGTGATCTTGCATGCGTCGCTCCAGCCGTCGCCAGCGCCTGGCGAGCTGTCGCACGCCGCATCATCGTCTTCACCCGCGCATGGGGCGCCGATGTTCCCTGCCGCGCACGCGACCGGCTTGCACGAGGTGGACTGCGGCATCCTCGATGCGCGCGTGACCGTCGCCGGGTCGATCGTCCCGAGGCCGGGATCCTCGCTGGTGCTGGTACCGCATCCGGTGAGTGCCACCGAGAGTAGGCCAATAAGCACAAACGAGGGCACGACCCTCTTGGACAGAGCGTTCGACGAAGTGACGGGAGCCTCCGGGGGGTAGCTAAGCGCTCGGAAGATAGAGGATGATGCCCTGTTGCGCGATACTTCTATTGACGGTTTCTTGCGCCTACATTGGTGTGCAATTGCGCCTCGAAACCTACACGGAATCTTCGACGGACGCGTCGCGGTTCACCACCAATTTCCGGCGCAAACTTTGCGTCGCGCTAAGTTTGCACTTTGTCAACTAGTGGCCGTTAAGTGTGGTAGGCAAAGCATCATGGCCAAGGCTGGCACGTCACGCTTCAAGCGAAGGACGTTCTTGAAGTGGACCGGTGCTGCGATTGCGGCGGGAGCCGCGACCGCTGGCGGCATACACCTTTTTCACTTCCGGTACGACGGCACCGATCCTGACCCCAGACCACGCACCACGCCCACTCTCGGTTCATGGGAAGATCTCTACCGCCAACGTTGGACCTGGGACGACGTCAAGAAGGGCTCGCACGGCTGGGTCAACTGTCGCAGTGCATGCGAATGGGACCTCTACGTCAAGAACGGCATCGTCGTTCGCGAAGAACAAGCCGCGACGTACACGCAGGCCGAATCGGGCGTTCCTGATTTCAATCCGCGCGGCTGCCAGAAGGGCGCTTGCTACACCGAGGTGATGTACGGCCCGAGCCGCATCACCACGCCGATGAAGCGCGTTGGCGAGCGCGGCAGTGGGCAGTGGGAACAGATCAGCTGGGACCAGGCGATTTCTGAAATCGCCGAGAAGTTTGTCGACGTCGCTCAGGAATATGGAACCGACGCGATCTATCAAGACCTGGGTCCTCACTTCGATGCCGGTGCAACTACCATCGGGCGTTTCCGATTTCAGATGAAGGCCGGGGGCGTCTTCGCAGACAACTGGGGAGAGATCGGGGACTTGAATTTCGGCGGCCTGCTCACCTTGGGCGTTGCGCACGTCGGAGGCTCGAGCGACGAATGGTTCCTGTCGGACTATCTGGTCGTTTGGATGATGAACCCGTCGGTCACGCAGATTTCGGACGCGCACTTCCTGTACGAAGCTCGCTACAACGGCACCGAGCTGGTGGTCATCGACCCGCAGTACACGGCGACCGCAATTCACGCCGACCAATGGGTGCCGCTCCGAACCGGCACTGATGCTGCGCTGGGCCTGTGCACTGCGCGCCACATCTGGAACAGCGGCGCCATCGACATTCCGTACGTGCGCGAGCAAACCGACCTGCCGTTCCTCGTGCGACTCGACACGGGCCGCTTCCTGAGGGAGTCGCACCTGGTCGAAGGCGGGAACGCCAAGCTACTCCAGATCTGGAACCCCAACGACAGGCGGCCGGCTCCCGCCCCGGGCTCCGAAGGCAGCGACAAGGCGCAGCTCATCGTTGAGGGATTCGACCCGCCCATCGAAGGCATGTTCTCCGTGACCTTGAAGGACGGCTCGTCGGTCGAGGTGGCGACGGTCGGCACCTTGCTTCGCGAGCAACTCGAGCTCTGGACCGTCGAGGCCACCGCAGAGGTCACGGGCCTCGCTCCCGAGGTGATCGAGAAGTTTGCCGACGGCTTCGCGAAGGCCGAGCGCCCGATGGTCTTGTCGAGTTGGGGCTCGAACCGGTTCGTTCATTCGGACCTGATGAACCGCACGAAGCTTCTCTGCCTTTCGCTGAAGGGCGCATTGGGGAAGAAGGGCGCCGGGTACCAAGCGACGGCGTTCGTGGATCTCACCGGCTTCCCAGCGCTCATCCAATCCAGTCGCGTCGGCCTTCGCGGCAAGATCGAAATGCTGGCGGGGATGGTGAGCCCGAGCGAGCTCGTCGATTTGGTCGTCGATGGGGTCAAGAAGCGACGGAGCGAGGTCGACATCACCATGGGCCTCGTCAAGGACGGCGAGAAGCGGACGCTCTGCGGGACCAGTGTTGCGACGATCGGGTATTACAACCAGGGCATCAAAGACGACCTCAATCGCGAGATGAAGGACGAGTACCCGAGGTCGCTCGAGGAGTACTACGAGGAATCTACCGAGAAGGGTTGGCAGAACAACTTCCCCAAGAGCGGACCACCGCGCGCATATATCAGCGGCGGCACCAACCTGCTCCGGCGCACCAACCACACACGGACCATGCTCGAAGAGATGTGGCCGAAGATGAAGGTCGTGGTCTCCCTCGACCAGAAGATGTGTTTCACCGGCATGCACTCCGACTACTTCCTGCCGGCGGCCGGCTATTACGAAAAGTCGGGCATCAAGTACACGATGGCCTACGCGCCCTACATCCACTACTGCGACGCAGCGGTTCCGCCGCTCGGGGAGAGTAAGGACGAGTGGGAGGTGTACTGGCTCCTCAGCAAGGAGATGGAGCGCATCGCTCAGGAGCGGAACCTCGCGCCCTTCACCAACTGCGGCGACGAGCCAATCGACTACAAAGAGCTCAACAAGGTCTACTCGTTCCAGGGCCGTTTCGGTCCCAAGGACGCGGAGGGTGTTACTGCGGCGATCCTCGATGCGAGCCCGGCCGCGGGCGGCGTGAGTATCGCCGAGCTGAAAGAAAAGGGGATCCACCGTTACGTCAGCGCCGGCGACAGCATCGCGCCGACCGCGATCTTCAACACCGACTGGAACGGCGAGGGCGTGCTGAACCCGTTCACCTATTTCACGGAGCACAAGTGGCGCTGGC
>JBGUEF010000421.1:0-3129 GCA_041821485.1 Deltaproteobacteria bacterium | reverse complement strand
GGAAGCGCTCGAGGCACGGCTCGATCGGCTGATGGTCCAGTCGCTCGGGGCGCTCGCCTTCGAAAAGCTCATGGGCAAGCCGGCCCCCAGCGAGTCGTCCGGCGAGACCCCCGATGAAACCTAGGGTTCGCATCCTCCGGGGCGACCTCACCAGGGACACCGCAGACGCCATCGTGAACGCCGCCAATCAGAAGATGCTCGGCGGCGGTGGCGTGGATTGCGCCATTCATCGCGCCGCGGGCCCTGCCCTCTTAGAAGCATGCCGCGCGGTCCCCGAGGTCCGGCCCGGGGTGCGTTGCCCCACGGGCGAGGCGCGCATCACTCCCGGGTTCGAGCTGCCGGCCCGCTACGTCATTCACACGGTGGGCCCAGTCTACCGTGGGACCGGCCGCGACGCCGCGCTGCTCGCCTCCGCGTTTCGCTCGTCGATCGTACTCGCCATCGAGCACAGCCTCCGCTCGATCGCGTTCCCCGCCATCTCTTGCGGCGTCTATGGCTACCCCATGCAAGAAGCCGCCCTAATCTCCGCTGAGGTCGTCGGAGAGTACGCCTGGAACCTCGACGAGATCCGCTTCGTGCTGTTCTCCGAGGACGCGGTGACGGTGTGGACACGCGCCTTCGCCTGACGCTCAGAAATCGACAACCGACAAGCGCTGCCGCTCCTTGTCCTCCTGGCGGTCCCAGGTGTTTTCGAGCTTGAGCACGCCCCGCGGACACATGTGCGCGCACATTCCGCAGCCGACGCACGACGCGCGTGTGAAGCTCTCATCGGACTGCGCGTATGAGCGAACATCGATTCCCATCTCGCAATACGTGCTGCAGTTGCCACAGGAAATGCACATGCCGGGCTTCACCTTGATGCGATAGCGCCCGACTTTCTGAAGCCAACCGAGCACCGCGGCCATCGGGCAGAAGTTGCGGCACCAGACGCGGGGACCGAATACAGGATAGAGGCCGGTGCCGATCACGCCCGCCAGGATCGCCCCGACGGCAAAGCCATAGAAACTCTTGATCGACCAGTCCTGCCAGTGATCGCCTGCGACGATTCGGTGGAACGCAGGATGGTCTTTGCCGATCAGCCAATCGAGACCGACGAGAAACGTCGTGGCGATTGCGATGAACAACACCAGGTGAATGCTGACCTGCTCGAAGCGCCACGACTTGGTCGACTTACTGGTCAGGTGTCGCCAGGGATCGCCGAAGGTGTTGGCCAGGCCGCCGCAGCCGCAGACCCAGGAGCAATACCAGCGCTTCCCGTAGAGCACCGCAAGGACGGGTGCAGCTAGGAGCGACCCAACGACGGTGTACAGGGAGAAATACAGCGGCAAGTCCGCGAGTGTCTGCGGATACAGATAGTCGTACTTGAGCGGCCAGAAGTACGAAAAGTAGAGCTCCTGTCCGCCAAAGAGCGGCATGATGAACGGAAGGGAGAACCCGAGCGCGACTTGGATCGCCACGTTCACCGTGATTCGAAAGCGGTTGTAGCGACTGTTGCCGTGGCGCCTGAGGTAGTAGACGGCGCCCGTGACCATCGCGACCGAGTAGAGGAAGCCATAGAGGTACCAGCGATTACGCAGACCGGCAGCTTCGGAAAATGCGGTGAGGGGCGCGACGCCGAAGTGCTGTTGCACTTTGTGCTCCCAGTAGAGGACCACGTAGAACGCGACGAGCAGCGCCGAGATCGCGACCCCCAGGAGGCTGCGGTTGCGCCAGCCCTCGCGATAGGTCGTCAGAAGCCCGTTTTGTCCCTGCTGATCCATTCTATACCCTCGGGACCCGGAGCGGCGGTACGAGCTCGGTGTCGAACGCAGCATCGTTCAAATGGTTTAGAACCCAGCGGAGGCTTCGCCGCTCCTCGATCCAACGGATGAGCACGGTGTGGTCCCACCTCCGCCCGAGCATGTTGAACCCTACGACATGCTCATCCTGAACCACGATTCGCGTCGTGCTGCACACCTTCGCCTTCTCCTCGAAAAACCAGTTCTCTTCGCGCTCCAGATTCCAGTTCACCAGGCCCGCCGTGGTGTACTCGACGTCCATGAGCTTGGCCGAGTTGTACCAGGCGCCCCGCTCGTATCGGGGCGCGTCGCCCAGCAAGCGTCCCCCTGCGACACGCCCCTGATCGCGCGCCGTATACCACAGCTGCTCGGGTCGCCGTGTCCCGTCAAACCAGCGCACCGACGCGCAATCCCCTGCCGCAAATACGTCTGGCGCGCTCGTCTGAAGCCCTTCGTCGACCAGGATGCCGCCGCGCTCGTCGAGCTCGATCGATGCATCGCTCAGCCAGCCCGTGTTGGGAGCCACGCCGATCCCGATCACCACACAGTCGGATTCGTAGCGCCCCATATTGGTTCGCACCGCCGACACGTTTCCATCCGCGTCGGTTTCGAGCGCTTCGACCTCGTGCTCGAGGTGGACGTCGACCCCGTGCCGCGACATGCGGTCGCTGATCCACTGCGATTCCTTTTGGTCGAGAGCGATCGGCCAGAACCATTCGTCACGGATGAAGAAATGGGGCCGGAGGCCCGCTGCGACGGCGACCTCCACGGCTTCGATCCCGATAAGCCCTCCGCCGATCACGGCCGGCTGCCGCGCCCGCTGACCGCGATGCTCCGCCGCGACTTCGCGAAACCGGTAAGGCGAGTCGCCGCTGCTCGCATTCGAATGGGCCTGAGGCCGCGGTGGCCCACCGCCATGGGACACGCCGCCATGCACCTCGCGTTCATACCAGTCTAGATCCTGCAGGGTGACGAAATGACCGACGCCGCGCGCGTCACTCCCAGGCCACGGCCCCGGGCGTGGCTTCGAGCCCGAGGCGATCAGCAAGCGGTCGTACGCGATCGGTTCGTGGTCACCGGCGAGCGAGACGCGCCGGTTCGCCGTGTCGATGCCGGTCGCCCGGGCCCGCACCCGGCGAAACCCGAGCCGCTCGTATGCGTCGCGCTCGAGGGGCTCGATGTCCCGATGGCTCATCTGACCGCTGAAGACCCACATCAGCGCAGTCCGTGAGAAGAAGTGGTCGCTCTCTTCCGAGATGATCGTGATGTCCCAGCGAGGCTCCCTCTTTCGAACGGCGAGCGCCGCCTCCATCCCCGCGACCCCGTTCCCAATGATGACGATCCGCATCCC
>JBGUEF010000420.1:0-3142 GCA_041821485.1 Deltaproteobacteria bacterium | reverse complement strand
ACGTGCCGAAAACCCAACCGAAGATCCGTGTTTGGAGCAGCCTGACAAACAGGTCTCCCAAGCGGGGCGACACCGCCTGCGCCAACATCAAGAGCCGCGGCTGCCACGGCACCTCGATGCGAGGCTTGCGCCGCGCCAGCCCGTTCACCGCCGCCTCCGCCACTTGGTCCACGTGCATCGGCGTCAGGCGTCGAAACGGGGGAGGCATGTCTTCACGCCGCACAGTCGAAAGAAGCGGCGTCTGCGTCAGCGACGGGAGGATCACGGAGACGTCGATCCCAGCCCCGCGCAGCTCTTGTCGAAGCGCATCGGTGTACCCGATGATGGCGTGCATCACGCTCGCGTAGCCGCCGAACTTCGCAAACGCCTTTCGACCCATGACCGACGACATGTTGAGAATCCGCCCTGAACCCTGCTTTCGCATGGCGGGCACCACAGCTTGTGTCACGCGCACCGTTCCGAGGTAGTCGATGTCGAACATCTCCCGGACTCCGTCGACGAACCACGGCGCGTCCGTTGGCCCGACGTCGGACTTCCCCGCGTTGTTGAAGAGAACGTCGATACGCCCGTAGTGTTCGAGCACGTTTGCAATCGCAGCGTCGACCTCTTGCTTGGAGGCGACGTCGGCTGGCGCAACGAACACGTCTCCTCCGAACGCTCGAATCTCGTCGGCAACCTCATCGAGCTTCTCGCGTGACCGCGAAAGCAACGCCGTCTTCGCGCCTTCTCGCGCGAATGCGAAAGCGGCGGCGCGTCCGATACCACTCGATGCCCCAGTCACGACGACCACTTGGTCCTTGAAACGCTTCTTATTCATGGCGACCTCCTTTGCGTGTAGCTACACGCATTGTTTCAAAAAAAATCACGTATGCAGGCGGTCCCGCATCGCGTCGAGCTCCTTCTGAAGTGATTTCCACCGGTTCGCGCCAAACTCCCGCAACATGCGCTCATGCGCCTGCTTCCAGAGGGGCAGGGCAGCATCGAGCCTTCGCTTCCCCTTGGCCGTGAGAACCACCGTCTTCGAACGTCCATCGGCGCCGGGCCCCACCTTCACCAGCCCATCCCGCTCGAGCACCTTCAGATTTCGAGTCAGCGTCGTGCGCTCGATCTCCATCGCCTTCGACAGCTCGGTAATCGAGATCCCGTCGTAGGCATCGGCAACCGACAGGGCCGTGAACTGCGTATTCTTGAGCCCTGAAGGCTCGAGCGCGCGGTCATACACCTGCCCCAGCACCCGCGCAGTCTTCCGCGTATTGAAGCAAGCGCAGTCAAGAGGGCTCGGTACCTTGGCCATGAGACGTGTATATACACTATTCGACCTACGTCAAGTGCCCCGTCAGGGACGCCAACCTCTGCATGGGCAGCCAAATGCCCAGAGGCGCCGCCCCGCTCGCCCCCCAACCACATGAAAACCTCCACCGCATCCGCCGTGCTCCCATGCACACCTGACACCTTCTGGGCGTCCTTCTTCGAGGAGTCCTACCTCCGCGCCCTCTACCTCGACGAGCTCGAGTCCCGCGCGTTCGACGTCCTCGAGATTACCGACGCCTCCCGCAAGCTCCTCATCGTCCCCAAGATGAAGCTCCCGGCTCCGGTCGCGAAGCTCATCGGCGACAGCTTCGCCTACGAAGAACACGGCACCCTCGACCGCGCGAGCGGCGAGTGGACCTGGCGCATGGTGCAGCCCGCGAACCTCGATCCCAAAAGCAAACCGCGAAAAGACGCCGTCACCATGCACGGCACCGCCCGCATCGAAGCCTCCAGCGACGGCCACTGCCGCCGCACCGACACCTTCTCCATCGAAGCCAAAATCTTCGGCCTCGGCAGCCTCATCGAATCGACCATCGACAAAGAGCTACAACGCGCCCGCGCCAAGGAGTACGCGTTCCTCACGCGATGGCTCGAGAGCCAGGGTGTCTGACGCGTAGGGCGATCCGCCTACAAACCGACACAAGCGCCCCGCCTGTTCGCGTGCCTACGCCGCCTCCACCTGCACGTTCATCTTCACCCCGGCCCGGTCCAGCTGCTCCTGAAGCGCCAACTTCACGAACACAGTCTCGGGGAAACCAAGAACCTTCGCCCAAGCCGCCGCGCGCTCCGGGCTCACGAGCTTGCGCCCCTTCTCGACATCGCACAGATGCGAGCGGCTGACACCCAGCCTCCGCGCAAACTCCGACTGGCTGATCTCGTCGCACATGCGAAGGCTCCAGAGCATGCCGCCGAGGGTCATCGGCCCATCGATGCTCTCGAAGAGCTCCATCGCGTCAACCCGACCTTCCGATGGAGTAGGGCGCTTCTGCTTCCGCCTCCGCTTAGTAACCATGCTTGCTCACTTCCTCGACGGATACGAACTCGACGTCTCCGTCGCGAACCAGCCTGTACATCGCCCGGTACGCGCGACTCAAACGAATACTCCGCATCCCCTGTCGCCGTCCGACCAGCGGCTCATCGTGGAACCCAGGGGTCTTTCGCGCTTCTTCCAATCCAATCTCGGTGATGAGGTACGTCCACGTCTTCAGTTTCCTACGGACATGCACCGGGAGCCTCCGCGCCTGCTTCTCCGCCCGCCTGGTGACTTCCACCCGGCGGATCATTGGCAGTGTACACCTGACAGGTGAACATAGTCAAGGTGTGGTGCTTTGGATTCATGCTGGCTCGAGGTTCTGTTCGGCACACCCGTTCATCGGCGGGCGCCCTGCAACCCAAGTGGAGTTGTGGGTTGTTCAGAGGCGAAGACGTTTGGCGATGGCGTCCACAACGTCGAGAATCCGGTACGTCCCATCGGCTTCGCCTTTCTCGAAGTCATCCCCCGCGGCTGCCATCGAGTTGGTCACATGGGCAACGCACACCACATCGCGCTCGCAAGCTGTGGCGTAGGCGTAAAGGGCCGCAGCTTCCATCTCGACCGCGTGCGCGCCCGCGCTTCGTGCCGCCGCGATGGCAGTCTCCGTTTCTCGAAACGGCGCATCCGTGGTCCACGACGCGCCGGGGTGAACTGGCTCATCGAGCTCCTCGAAGGCGCCATCGAGAGCGGCCCGCAGGGGCGCGGCAAGCTGGCTCCACTGCGCGGGTGGCAGATAGTGCACGCTGGTGCCTTCGTCACGAAGCGCTCGCTCGATGAGAATGAAGTAAGGCGTGTCAC
>JBGUEF010000419.1:0-3142 GCA_041821485.1 Deltaproteobacteria bacterium | reverse complement strand
GTGGTCGGTGTTCTGGATGGAACGCTCCTCCTTGGGCGATCGGATCAGCGTCTCGTTCATCGGTATCCTCACCGCCGTCGCCTACCAGATCGTGGTGAGCGAGATCTTGCCCCATATTTCGTATGTGACCTTGATGAACGGGGTCTTGAATCTCAGCTTCTTCATCATGTGCGCAACGGTCGTGATTAACCTCGTGGTCGGCGCGCTCGATCGGCAGGGAAAGGTGGAGGCCGGCGATCTCGTCGATCGACGTTGCCGATGGATCTTTCCTCTCACCTATTTTGGGCTCACGGGGCTCATGTTCGGAGTCACGTTCGTGTTCTTCTAGTCCCCACGAACGACTCGCCGTTCAACGCATCGTTCGCAGGTCATTGCCGCGTTCTTGCGCCAGCCGCTATGGTGGCGTTTGGGGGACATGACAAAGCGGATTTCGCCATTTCTGGTGTTCGCAGCGCTGGTGATATCGGCGCTTCGCCCGTGGTCGGCACGGGCGCATTCAGCGGAAGAGCCAAACCTGCGTGTGTTTCCGCGCGACTCCCTCTTTGCGCCCCTCTCGGCGGATCCGCGCTGGCCTCGGTTTGCCGTCAGCTACCAACGCTACCTCGATGATTTGGAGTTCGCCAATGTAGGCGCTGTCGACGCCGGCGCTTCGATTGCCGTCGTCCAGAAGAAGCAAGGGCGTCGAGGCGGTTGGGAAGTCGGTATCCAGGGAGGCGTGTTCGCGATCTTCGACTTTGACGCGCCCTCCAGCGACTTGGTGAACGCCGACTATCTTGGCGGCATCACGTTTGTCTACGCGTTCGACACGTTCTCCATCTTGACCCGGATCATGCATCAAAGCTCCCATCTTGGTGACGAGTTCCTGTTGGGAAATGACGTCGAGCGCATCAACTTTTCCTTTGAAGAGTTGAACGTGCTGCTCTCCTATGACCCGCTCGAGTGGGTGCGGGCGTACGGCGGCACTGCGGTCATGCTGCGGCGTGAGCCTTCGAGCCTGGATCGCTGGTCATTCCAAGGCGGAGTTGAGCTCCGTCCTCTAACCGCGGCCACGAAGCGCCGACTCCAGCTTCTGATGGCTGTCGATCTGCGGTCCTGGCAGCAAAACGACTGGGTTCCCGATGCTTCTTTCATCGTTGGTGCGACGCTCGATCCGGTCGGGGAATCGAGTTACCGGGTGGACTTTCTCTTCAAATACTACAACGGCTACTCGCCGAATGGGCAGTTCTTCACGCGTCGAATCCAAACGCTCGGCCCTAGCGTCCAGCTCTACTTCTGACGTTACGAGCCGGAACGCACTCCGATGGCTCTTTGAGTACGACGGGCAGTGCGGTATGCTCGTCCACTATGAGAGCAATCCTCGCAGCGATGATTCTAATTGCAGTGGCGCTGGTGCCGACCTTGGGCATTGCTCAGGCCATGGAGCCCGAATCGAGCACCGAGCTCGATCGAGGCCCTGGGCCTGACCCGGGACCCGACCCGGGACCCGATCCCGGACCCGACCCGGGACCCAAGCCGGGACCCGACCCGGGACCAGATCCTGGACCCGACCCAGGACCCAAGCCGGGACCCGATCCCGGACCTGGTCGACGATAACGAGAATCTTACTCGAGGTGCGAATCGCCGTGACCGATCAGCGCGGCCGTCGGTTCTTCCCCAGAAAGCATGAACATACCTTCGACTTGCGTGTTGTTCGGGTCACTGGCGGTGCTGGCTGCCGGCTGCTCGACGAAGACAGAGCCGGAGGCCCTACCGGTCACGGCTCCGGCAGAGGCTCCGCCCCCGATGCCCATCGAGCAGCGCCCTTCCCAGGACATCGACGGTGACCCCGGGCACGCGAAAGAAAAGCTGACGCTGGAGGAGATCATGGTCCCGGCGGAGGCTCCGCCCCCCGCGCCCACAGACCATCGCCTGCGCCTAGGGATCGATGGTGACCCTGGGTACGCGCAAGAAGAGCTGACTCCGGAGGAGCTGGCCGCAGCGAGGGCAGCGGGCGCCGCGGTGCCCCAGCCCTCATACGCTCAGCAACGGAGCGAACCTTCGCGCGCCGCCCAGCCGAGCGAGGCTTCCGGCGACGTGGACGAGTCGGGCGACACCGTCTACGTGGGTGGGACTCGTGCGCCAGTGTACCGGCATCATGTCCGCGAGGAGGCCAGGGAGGACGGTCCTCGCGAGCCTAGGCCCGCGGCTCAGCCCCACGAACCCGCACACGCGAATCCGCCGCGACCCCGCCCGCGCTGACGCTACACGTCCGCGTCCTGCTGACAGGACAGACAAAACGGTGCCTCGGGTTTGGCGGAGAGGCGAGGGTACCCGATCGGTTCCTCGCACTTGCGGCAGATGCCGTACTCGTCGCGGTCGAAAGCGGACAGAGCGGCCTTGCACTGTGTGAGGCGGAGCTGGGCCTTCTGGCGTGTCGCCTTGGCCATCGCTTGCTGCTGCATCGCGTCCATGCGCGAGAGCCGGCCGACCGAGCTCTGGTCGAGCTCCACGGGATTGGCGGAAGCCGCACTTGCACGCAAGCTGCCCTCCAGCTCGGCGACCAGCTTCACGAGCTGCGCCCGCAATGCCTCAGCTTCCTCTTCGGAAAGTTCTTCCATCTCGCTGAGTGGATAGTAACCCATCAAAGTCGTTTACAGGATTCCGGGGATGACCCTGACCTCCGGTTGTCAACGTCCGAGATCGACTCTACACAGTACCCCGGAACGGAGGGGAACCCAGAATGAAGTTCATCGCGACGCTGTTGTTCGTGCTGGTGCTTGCCAGCACGGCATTCGCTGGGCCGCAGTCCACCATCGGCGGAAGGCGGCTCGATTCCGACATGGCTCACCAAGTTCGAAGCGGCTGGCCGAGCACTTCCTATGAGTGGTGGAACAAGGGGAAGGGCCGCCTCGATTGGGCACTTGGCGGTGAGCTCGTCTACGGGCCCTGGTCGGGTGCATGGGACGATCCTCGAATCGCCTTTGCGCTGTACGCACCGTTACGCTTCCACCTCTGGGATCGAACGCGGCCCAATTCCAAGACCGACCTCGGCATCCGATTCACCCCAGGGCTCATGGCGGGCTCGGCCGCTCCCCAAACCGCCACCGTGGTCACCAGAGCAGAGATTGCCGTGCCTGTGACCATCGACGTGAACCCCAAGTTG
>JBGUEF010000418.1:0-3143 GCA_041821485.1 Deltaproteobacteria bacterium | reverse complement strand
GTCACGCCGTTCGAGGAGACGGACCGTGTACTGTCCTCCGCCCTCGCCGATGACCACCGACTGACCGGCCTCGAGCTCTGTCACTTTCCGGGCTGCACTCGGGCCGAGGCGCTGCTCGATCTCTTTGGCAAGGAGCAGTCCGTCGGGCAGCGGAACCGCCCCACCCTCGACGGCGACGCGGTACTGCGGGCTGCGCTCGAAGCGGAACTGTTGCTCTTCGTAGAACGCGCGGAGCTCCGCCTCATCCGCTGCGCTCGCCTCGTCCTCAGCGCGGCGCACCAGGAAATCGATCATCGCCGTCGCCAACTGATTTCGAATTTGCGGGTCGCGCTCGTGGAGCCCGAGCTCGATTGCGCGATCGATCAGCAGCTCCTGATCGATCAGACGCTCGAGCACCCGTTCGCGATCGTCTGCGCGGAGCTTCCCGTCCTTGCGGTCGCCAGCCACAGCCTGCAGCGCGTTCTCATACGACGCCCGGGAGATCGGACGGTCATTCACCCAGGCCACGGCGTCGGTGGTGGGCTCGGCAGTGTCCGGGATGCGAACGATGTAGAAGACGGCCAAGGCGGCCCCGACGAGCATCCCGCCCGCGAGCAGCCACGGCCGGCTCATGGCTGTGGGCCGGCCTGCAGGAAGATCGGGGAGGACCAGGCGCGCTCCTCGGTGTCGACCAGGCAGTCGTCGTCGCCAGAGGTCCGGAAGTTGCCGTAGCAGGGCTCGCACTCGCCGCCCCGGCATCGAAGGCCGCCACCATTGACGGTCGGGGTCGGCTCCTGGATGGCGCGGACGTAGTACAAGAGGTCTCGGCCGAGCTCCCCGTACGAGGGGTCTTCGAATTCGACGACACAGAGCTCCGGTCCCTCCGGACAGGAAATCGTCTTCCACGGATCCTCGATGAGGTCTGCGACCGGCTCGTCCTCGCTCTGCTGTCGCTGGATGCGGATCACTTCGACCCGGGTGATCCGGCGTCTGCGGTCGCCGGGGTTGTAGCATTCGCCGGCGCAGATTCGCTCGAGACGCTCCTCCCCGACGGACTGAATCACGTCCGGTGGGCAACCGGGCTTCTGCTCGAACGAGCCCGCGGCACGCACCTCGAACTTCGGCGTGCCCGTGAACTCGAGCTCACTTCCCATCGGGAGAACGCCGTCGGGTCCGTTCTTCATGTCGAACCAGAGCAGGATGCGGTCGCCGGACGTGCCGTACACGTTGCGGGTCTGCATCGCGTCCCAAATCGCCTCACGCGTGCGCTCGGTCGCGTGCACCGCCACGAGCCCGCCCGTGATGAAGAACGACGCCTGCCGCTCCATCCACATTAGCTCGAACGGCGGCCGCTCCATCAGGGTGTCGATGGTGTACGTGGTCGACTCGGGCTCGGGCTGGCCGCGATCGCCGAACATCGACTTGCGCCAGGATTCGCTTGGCGCCCCGCGGGCGTCGGTCATCTGCAGGCGCGCAAACTCCTTGTAGCCCGTGCCCGGACGCGCGCTGTGATTGTCGCTCGACGCGATGAAGCCCAGGGTCGCGTGCCGCGGCTCTTCTGGATTTTCGAAGTCGCCCTTGGCCATCATGTACTGCACCGAGCCCGCCGGCCGGTACTGGTACGCAGGCAAATAGCAGTCGGTGCACTGGCCACACTGGTTCCAATCCGGGACATCCTCGCCCGGCAGTGTCACGTGCCCGGCAAGCGCCACACGGAGGTAGTCCGCCTTCGCCTTTTCGACGCGTTGCTGGCAGAGATCCGACTCCGGGTCGTCACAGCGCTCACGGATGACCTCGCCAGCGCGCCAGCAACAGGCTTCGTAGTCGTCGGTGGGCTCGGGGCATTCCATCCCGTCTTCGGTGAAGTTGGCGGACCGGAAGCTTCGATACTCTTCGGAATTGCCGTGTCCCGAGTACACTTCGACCAGGCGCTGCAGGTTCGCGTCGTCGAGGTCGGCGCGGAGCTGCTTGTCCCAGGTGTAGCCGAGCGGCGTGTAGAAGCCCCAGGTGGTGCCGTGCGGAATCACGAGGGTGTCGAGACCCCAGTCGTTGAGCTTCTCGAAGAGGATATCGGGGCTGGCGGCTCGTTCGCGGCAGGTGGGCGAGAGCTGCGTGCTGTCAACGCCTTCGGGACAGACCGGATACTGACCGTTCTCCCGGATATGGCGGGCAAAGTCGAGATAGCCCTGCTGGTTCGGAAACGCGCGCGCCGGCAGCGTCAGGAGCGGCCAGAGCGCGCTGAGATTGGAAAATGCGCGTGCGGTGATGCCGGGCGCTGAAATCGGGCGCGCTGGGAGCTGGTCGTCGGTATCGTACTTGAAGATGACGTTCTTGTGGCCGTAGTGGGTTTCAGGCGTGAGGCCGACCTGCGTCCACTCGTACCCGGTGAATGCGATCGTGTCCGGCTGCTCGCTCCCGGCCGTCACCGCGTTGCACTGACGCACCGAGTCCCTGCTCATCTTCCAGGTTCGCGGGTTGAGCGCCTCGGCATGGTCGGTCAGCGCGTAGAAATCGAGCTGCGAGCAAAACCGGGCAAAGTCGCAGGCGTCGGCAGGCGGGTGCACGCCCTCGCCTCCCATCAGGGGAAGGCTCCACATGAACGCGTCGACCGACAGCGTCGTGTGGACGTGGAGGTCGCCAAAGAGGATGCGGTTGCTCTCGTTGGGGGCCGCCCTCTTCTGGCCCGCGACTCGCGCCGCTACGCGCTCAGGCGCGAGCGCGACGCGCGTAATTTCGCCGTCGAACTGCTCCTTGGCGCCCCCGTAGATGAGCCAAAAAGCCAAAACCAACAGCACCAGGCCAAGAACGACCGTAAGACAACCCTTTTTCCACCAAGCCACGCGGCCGGAAGCATAGGGCGGGATATTCGGCTGTCCAAACAATCTCGCGGGGGCCGTTGTCTTGAGGGTTAAGGGCCGCCCATGCTACGGAAACGAGAGGTGGGGACCGCGAAGATGCGCGAAAGGGCAACACAAACGCACCTGAGCGAATATGAGAGGCTCCTCCGGTGACGTTTTACCGACGAATCGGAAAGCGTGCGCTCGACCTCGGACTCGCGGTGCCCGCCCTGGTCGTGCTCGCGCCGGTCGGACTGGTTGTCGGAGGTCTCATTCGGTCGAAGCTCGGCGGCCCGGTGTTGTTCCGACAGCCGCGGCCTGGCCGAG
>JBGUEF010000417.1:0-3164 GCA_041821485.1 Deltaproteobacteria bacterium | reverse complement strand
GCTAAGAGAGCGGCGGCGACACTAGCGCCAGCCCCAGGCGCCAGCCTCTAACCAGGCAGCTCGAATCGCGTTGGGTTGCCAGTCCTCATGGCGTCCGAGCAGGACCGACTCTAGAGTTCCACCACGCATGTTGCACCGAACACGACGCGCGGTCTTGGCCGCATCGATCCTGGCTTCGATCACCTTGACTGTTTGGGTGGGCGTGAGCGTCGCGCGCTTCGTGTCCGATGGATGGTGGCTCGCCGTCCTGATCGCCCTCCCCCTCGGCGTGGCGACTATCGATTTGCTGACCGGAGTCGTTCACTGGGCCTGCGACCGGTTCGGAGACGCGGCCACACCGGTTCTCGGCCCGCTCCTCATCCGTGCCTTTCGAGATCACCACGTCGACCCGAAGCAGATGGTCGAGCACGACTGGGTCGAGACCAACGGTGAGCCTTGCTTTTTCTCCACGCTTGCCCTGGTGATGCTGGCATGCTTGGCGCCCAGCGTTCAGTCCGGGCTCGGCGCCGCTGCCGTGACCATCGTTTGGACGATGGCCGCCGTGGGGTCCTGGGCCAATCAGGTTCACAAATGGGCGCACATGTCGCGCGCGCCGAGGCTGGCGCGAATTCTTCAGCGCGCAGGTCTCGCTTTGCGCCCGGAGGAGCATGCGTGCCATCATCGGGCACCCCACGATTCCGGGTACTGCATCAGCACGGGCTGGATGAACCCGCTCTTGGATCGCATCGGACTTTGGCCTTGGCTCGAACGCTCGCTTAGGAGAACGGCTTGAAACTCACAGACTGGCTGACCGAACACATCACCGACGACCCGCGGGCTTTGGGCTGGTTCGACAGCCCCGAGGCCGAGGACCGCATCGCGCGTTGCTACAAGGAGCTGTTGAACGGCTACGACATCGACCCGTCGACAATTCTGAAAACGACGCGAATGGTCGGCCCGGATGAGCCGCGGAGCGCGGTGGAAGTCCGAGACATCGCGTTCTATTCGATCTGCGCCCACCACTTCCTTCCCTTCTTCGGGCACGTCAGCATCCGCTACGTCCCCGGGGATCGCATTCTCGGGCTCGGCAAGCTGCCCCGCCTGGTGGAAGCGTACGCTCGCCGTTTCCAGATTCAGGAAGACCTCGTGCGGGACATCGCTCAGGAGATGATGCGTTCGGGCCACGCGCAAGGCGTTTTCGTGCAATCGGAAGCGCGACACCTCTGCATGCTGAGTCGCGGCCCCCAAAGCGCCGCCTCGGTCACGCGCACTGAGATCGGGCTCGGATGCCTCAGTAACCAGGGTGCATGAGGCTCGCCAATTGGCGCGATGAGAGTGTCGTGAAAATCGCAAGGCCGAGCGGCCCGGCAGCGACGGTCTTCCTCGCGATCGCGTTCGGATCCTGCAGCCTGATTGGTTGTAGCCGCGGCGACCTGGGGTCAGCGCCGGATGGCAAGTCCGCCGACGATGCAACGGCCCCGGCCCAATACCCAAGCGCACGCTCGCTTGATTTTCTGGTCGAGTCGAAGCCCGTGAAGTCGCTGACGGCCGAAGAGCTGACGAAGAAACTGAAGCCGCTTCGCCTCGAGGTGTTCGAGCCCTACGAGCACGCGAACGTGGTGTTCACGGCAATTCCGCTCGAGAGGGTGCTCGACGAAGCGTACGGTCCGGCGTGGCGAACCCATGAAGCGATTCTTTTCAGCTGTCGCGACGGCTACGAGCCCACGATTCCCGTCCGACGCGTCCTGGATCACCGTGCGTTTCTGGCGACCGATCGGCCCGGCGACGTGGGGTTCACGATCCTCAAAGACGAAGGGGGCACGAGACGGCGGATCGAGCTCAGCCCGTTCTACGTGATCTGGGAGAATCTCGACAACGCCCGGGTGCGCACCGAGGGCGACTATGGTTGGCCCTACCAGGTCGTTCGCATCGACCTCGTGTCGTTTCGATCGCGCTTTCAGGAGATGGCGCTACCAGCAAATTCAGCCCCAAAGGTGCTGGCAGGGTTCGACGCCTTTATCGCGCACTGCTCCAAGTGTCACACGATTAACGGCCACGGGGGCGCGATCGGTCCGGAGCTGAACTATCCCGCCAATCCAACCGAGTACATGACCGACGAGTGGCTCCGGAAGTGGATCGACGATCCGACGCTCATGCGCGTGGCTCCACGGATGCCCCCACTCAATCCGGACTTGCCAGACCGGGCGCGAATCATCGATGAGATCGTCGCCTATCTCGGCGCGATGACGTCCCACAAAGTCGAACCCGGCGCGCCGTGAGCTACGCCGAGTTTTACGATTCGTTCATTCAGCATCCGCTGCTCCTCTGGGCGGCCGCGATCCTCGGGCTGTTATTGGCGCTGTCGGGCCCCTCTCTGTCCGTCACGGTGCGTAGGTATTGCATCGCGCTTGCGACCATTTCGCTTCTCGATGCCTGGCTGACCACCAACGATGTTCCTGGCATGGGTCCGCTGACCGGCGCAGCAGCCTCGCTCGTGCCGCTGGCCTTCGTTCTCATCGGTGATTTTCGTTTTTTCCTGTTCATCGAAAGCGCGAAGCCCGACGGGACCCTTGCCGCGAGCGCGGGTGCGTGGATGCGAGCGTCGGCCTGGACGCTGCTCGTGCCACTGACGTCACAGCTCGCCGTTTTCGGGTTGGGCTCGAACGAGCCTCGCATCCTGTTCTTCGTCTACGAGACGCTATTCGTCTTACTGTCAGTTGGCTTGGCCCAGCTGTATCTTCCTCGCCGCAGCCGTGCACTTCGGTGGACGCGGCGGGTGACCAGGTTCGTCATCGCCTACTACGCCCTGTGGGCCGCAGCCGACGCGATCATTCTGACGACCGGCGCCGATACCGGCTTCCTTCTGCGCGTGCTCCCAAACGTTCTTTACTACGGAGGCCTCGTTCCCGCGATCGCCTGGGCTGTGCCGCGCACCCCGATGCCCTAGCTCATTGGACGACGGTCGTAGCTGTGCATCCCGCGACAACGTTGAGATCCGCGCCGTCACCAGCCGCGCTCACCTCATCGCATGCGTTTTCGCAAAGGATGATCTTGGTCGGCGCGCTCGGGACGTCATAGGACCAGGCCGGCTGGTCGGAGGGACAGGCACCGGCGCTACCGACCTGCGGTATCGTCGTGACGGTCCCGTCCTGGGTCAGCGTCACGTTGATCCGACAGTAGTCGAG
>JBGUEF010000416.1:0-3168 GCA_041821485.1 Deltaproteobacteria bacterium | reverse complement strand
GCTCGACACCCGGCGCGTGATCACGAAACAGGCATCGCCGGCTTCGTCGGCGACGACCGTCATCGCGACCGCGGCGGGACGAAGCGAAGGATCAGGCTCGGATGAGCGTTCGTGGGCAGCCAGGTTTGCGGCGATGCGCGCGCGTAGGGTCTCGTCTGCCCTCAGACTCATCAGGTCGATATACTTCCGATCCGCGCTCCCCGCATCACAATCTACGGGGCCTGGGTAGCGGCGCAAGCGCTTGGGTCCTATCGTTCGAAACATGCAGGTGATTCCGGTCCCGTGTCTGAGTGATAACTACGCGTATCTCGTCATCGAGAACGGCCGGGCGGCGGTGGTCGACCCCTCACAGGCTGATCCGGTGTTGCGCGCTATCCATGATGCCAAGGTACAGCTCAACGAGATCTGGCTCACGCACCACCATTGGGATCACGTCGGCGGGATCGAGCCCCTGATCGAAGAGTGCCCTGTCTCCCATGTGCGCGGGTCACAGTACGACGCCGACCATCAGCGGATCCCTCGGCAAACCGATGCGCTGTCAGACGGTGACTCCTTCGACTTCGGCGGCGCGACCGTCGACATCGCCGAAATACCCGGCCACACGCTCGGAGCGATCGCGTTCATCACCGAGGGCAATCTGTTTAGTGGCGACACACTCTTCATCGCGGGTTGCGGCCGGGTCTTCGAAGGCACGATGGAGATGATGTCGCGCTCGCTCGACAAGCTCCGCGTCTTGCCGGCTGACACCAAGGTGTGGTGCGGCCACGAATACACGGTCAACAATCTACGATTCGCCAAGAGGATCGAGCCCGACAATCCTGAGGTCGAACGCGCACTTCGAGACGCGGTTGCTACTCGGGAAGCCAGGCAGTTCACAGTGCCCGGACGGCTCGATCGAGAGCTCGCGACCAATCCTTTTCTCCGATTCGATAACCCGGACATCGCCGCCGGACGAGATCCGGTCGCCTCGTTTGCGGCGATTCGCGAAGCCAAGGACAACTTCTAGCCATGGGCGCATCGCACGTGCAGAAAGCCAGCTGGACTCGGGACGAGCACGGAATCCCGCAGATCGCAGCCGACGACATCACCGGCCTCTACTGGGGGATGGGCTATTGCCACGCCATGGACCGCGGCATGCAAATGCTGATCATGCGGATCCTGGGTCAGGGACGAGCGGCGGAGCTGCTCGATGGCAGCGATGCGATGGTCGAGGTCGACCGCTTTTTTCGGCGCATGAACTGGGGTGGCGGGGTCGCCGAGGAAGAGAAGAAACTCAGCCCCGAGGCCCGCGCTGCCTGTGAGGCGTATTGCGACGGCGTGAACACGCGCTTTTCGAGGTCGGTGCCCTGGGAGCTCAAGCTCGTGGGGGTCCGTCACGACCCGTGGACGATTAGCGACAGCCTCCTGCTCTCGCGGATGACCGGCTTCCTCACCCTGGCCCAGTCGCAAGGAGAGGTAGAGCGGCTCTTCGTCGAGATGGTTCAGGCTGGCATCGGCGATGCGCACCTCGAAGCCTTGTTTCCGGGCTGCACCGATGGGTTTGACCGCGCGACGGTGGCTGAGGTCGAGCTCGTCGAGCGGATCGTACCCGACGCGGTGAAGTGGTCGGCGGCGGCACCGCGGATGATGGCCTCGAACAACTGGTGCGTCTCGGGCTCGCGGACGGCATCCGGCGCGGCGATGCTCGCCAACGACCCTCATCTCGAGACGAACCGGCTGCCCAACGTGTGGGTCGAGCAGAGCTTTCGTTGGCCGGACGGCCACGCGATTCTGATGACCATGCCCGGCCTGCCTGCCCCGCTCGTAGGACGCAACGAGCATCTGTCCTGGGGCGCAACGTACACCTTCATGGACGCGGTCGATTCCTGGGTTGAGCACTATCGCGACGGGAAGTTCCGTCGTGGAGACGCCTGGGTCGACTTCGAGCGACGAGAGGAGACGATCAAGCGCAAGAAGGGCGAACCGATCGTCGAGACTTTCTGGGAGAACATGCACGGGGTGCTCGATGGCAGCGCTACCGGGCAGGGGTATGCGCTCGCCACGCGCTGGTCCGGATCGGACGGAGGCGCCGAGTCGTTGAACACGCTGCTCCCGATGTGGACGGCGAGGACGGTGACAGAAGGGATGACCGCTTTCGCGAAGGTGGAGTCCTCGATGAACTGGATTTTCGCCGACAGCGCAGGAGACATCGGCTACCAGATGTCGGGCCTGATGCCGAAACGCGCCGGCGACTGGTCGGGGTTCGCGCCCCGGCCAGGCTGGGACGACCGATTCGACTGGCAAGGCTTCATTGATCCCGGGGAGCTGCCGCGCGCCCACAATCCAGCCGATGGTGTCCTGGTGACTGCCAACCAGGATCTCAATCATCTCGGCCGCGTGAGTCCCATCAACGCGCCGATGGGTGACTACCGCGCGCGACGCATCACGCAGCTCTTGACGGACCGAGACGACCACGATGTGGAGTCCTTCCGCGCGATCCAAATGGACACCTACTCGATCCAAGCCGCCGAGTTTCTCGAAGTCCTCACGCCACTGCTCGGAACGGGTCCTCTCGCGGACGCGCTCCGTGCCTGGGATTGCCGCTATGAGCCCGAGTCCAACGGCGCGACAGCCTTCGAGATGTTCTACGCTGAGCTGCTCGTCGAGATGTTCGGTCCGGCATGCGGCGCCGAGGTCATCGAGCACCTACGCGATGCCACGGGCGCATTCATCGACTTCTACCAGAACTTCGATCGCGTGCTGGTCGCCGAATCCTCACCATGGCTCGGCGAGCGCACGCGTGAAGAGGTATGGAGTGCCGCTCTTTCGAGGGTCACCGATCAGGTACCGGGACCCTGGGGCAAGCGAAACCAACTCACCCTCACCAACATGTTCTTTGGCGGCAAGCTCCCTCGCTTCCTCGGCTTCGATCGAGGTCCGATCCCGATTCGCGGCGGGCGGGCCACGCCGCATCAGGGGCAGATCTACCGTTCTGGCGATCGACTCACTTCGTTCGCGCCCTCGCTTCGTCTCGTTGCCGACATGAGTGCGGCTGTCCTGCACACCGCCCTCTGCGGAGGTCCATCGGATCGCCGGATGTCGAAGTGGTACAAGAGCGGAGTCGACGGTTGGCTTGCCGGTCGCCTCAAGGTTCGAAAGCGGCCTGCCTAGCCGCGCATCTTTTCGATC
>JBGUEF010000415.1:0-3168 GCA_041821485.1 Deltaproteobacteria bacterium | reverse complement strand
CGGGTAGTCGGTGGGTGGACTCAGGGGGAACGCGATGCCCGGCAGATCCTCGGGCACACCACGTCGGATCTCTTCCCAAGTGTCGAGCTTGCCTACAAAGAGGAGCTTTGCTTCGCTGTGCTCGAGGATATAGGAAACGGTCTCTGCGTGGAGGGTCGGGAACAACGCCACCGAGATGTGGCCTGCCATCCAAATGGCCAGGTCGGCCATGATGAAGTGCGCGCAGTTCTTCGAGACGATTCCGATACGGCTACCCGCCGAGAGCTCCAACGACCTGAGGTGCGTGGCCATGCGGCGTGCTTGATCGAGAGTTTGCGACCACGTGTATTCTTTCACCACGCCACCGCCGACCGGTTGAACCATGTAGACCCGATCAGGCGTCTCGCTCTCCCAATGGTAGGCACTCTCGAGCGGAAGGTATTTGGCTTCGATCGACATCAGAGCTCCTCTTCTTGATCAAATTAGCGTTTCGCTACGAGTCGTGGATAACCCTGAAGCTCCAAGGCGGATGGTAACTCCAAACGGCCTTTTTCGTCTCCGAGGAAGTCGACATCGGACCTGGAACGACGCAATTCCGGCGCTTGGGCAGCGAGGACGCGCTGCTCCTCCAAGATTTCGATGTCTGCGATCTTCCACTGACCTTCGATGCGAGCGAGAGTGATTTCCGCGTCGTATCGGTTGGTGCGCATATGGGTGTGGCCCCAGTGCCCCACGGACCCGGTCGCATTCCATTTTGTGCGGTAGCGTAGGGTCCCTGCTTTCTGGGCTTGCGCCGGGACCACATCGAGAAGGGCGACCTCGCGGACGCGGACGCGCGCACCACCTTGGTTTTCGAGCCGAAGCCCTTTTCGCATCTCTAGGTAGACCCGCTCCAGTACCTCGCCCGAGAGGCTCTGTGCCAGGCGATCGAAGACGACTTCTTCATCTCGGAAGTCGAGTGAGCGATACACGTTGTAGAGCAGGGCATGAATCGTCGGCGCCGCCTCCTCGCCCGACGGCATACGCACCCTCGATGGGACCGGGACATCGATGGAAGGAGCGGGCACGAACCAAGCGACCACCGCTAGCGCGACCGCCGCATGGCCGAGCGCCCAGGAGCGCCGACGCCAGGCCGCAATCCAGAGTCCGAGCGCGAGGATCAATCCGATGCTGAAACCAATTGGAATGGAGACGTGCGACTTCGGGGACTGGACATCTAGCTTGCCGGGCAGAGCTGTTCCTTTGAGGTAGTTGACCCAGTGAAGTTGGCTATCGGCGGGCACGAGGAAGGAGGGCATGGGCCCGGCCTCGTCGGTCGCCGAGGCAGGTACGCGCTGGATGCGCTCGTCAAAGAGGTCCCAGTCGAGACGAACATCCTTGGGCAGGCCGTCGACTGGGTAGACGAAGATCGCGCCAACGATCGCATTGGTGCCGTCGACCGGCTCATCCGGAGTCACGACCCGCGTCATTCGTAGCCCGCGTTTCAGGAAGTGGATCCGGTCGAGGATCGGCTCCGGCCGCTCTCCGTCGATCGTGACCGGTGCGCGCTTCGAGAGAAACTCTGCGATCTGCGTGAGTAGGGCGTCTCTTCGTTCAGCCGCGATAGGTTGGTGTGGCTCAATGTCGAGGTCCGTGAAGCGAGCGAGATCGAGCGGTCGAACGACGAACTCCTTTCGAACCTCGAAGGGCTCGACGTAGAGGAAGATGTTCATCGGCGAGTTGAACTGCCGCTTCAATGTCCTGCGTTCGAACTGCGAGTAGAAGGGGTCCTCCCAGTCGAGCTGCAGTTGCTCCGAGGCGGCCAGGTACCGGAAGTCGTTGACCGCAACGCCACGGTGGTAGACGACGAAGCCGATGTCTGCGGTGGCGTAACCGTCCTTCGACGGCGGGCTGAGGACGAGCGTCTTGGGTGGGTTCCGCAGGGGGTATCGCAGCACGACGAACAGCACCTCTTGAGCCGCGGCCGTGGGCAAAGGCTCCCCGCTGACCTCGTCGCGCTCCACCTTCTTGCGGCGTTCCGCGCTTTCGATGGTGCCCCGGAGTCGCCCTCCGTCTGCCACGAAAGAAAGCTTGGACGCGCGCGGAATCGGCACCGGGAAGCCCTTGGCGCCGGTCGCGGCCTCGACGAGCGAAGGGAACCCTGCGAGCTCTTGTTCACCGATCTCGAGCTCGACCAGGATCGCATTTTCGTTGACGAACGCTTCCATGATGGTGCTTGCCGTCATCGCACGCGTGATCATTACTGCATCGGCGGACGCCGCACTTGGGAGCGTGACGGCCAGGACGAGGAGCACGCGGCGGGCGCTCAGCGACATGGTTTCACTCCCGTCACGCATTCGAGACCAGCAACGTTTGCCCTCATCACCGATAGGAAATCGCCCTCGGAGGGAGATTGTCCTGCAGGATCGAACACGATGGTCGTCACGCCGCGCTCGCGGAGGCGAGCTTCGGTGGCCGCGAGGGGAGGGGCCTCCCACAGCATCCAGTTCGCGCGATCCTGTTCCAATATTGCACCGATCTCTTTCCAATCGTCGTCGCTCAGCTCCTGGTCGGGCTCGAGATGCAGGCTTTGGATCGAAATGCCGTATGCGTCCGCAAGGTACTGATAGACAGGATGAGACGCGAGAAGCGGTTGATTGCCCAGAGCCTTGCCCAGGTTTCGCAGCCGTTCGTCGAGGTCGAGGAGATCGCGCTCGAGGGTCTCAAATTCCGCCGAGACGCTGTCCTTCGCTGCGGGCATTCGCTCGATCATTGCGTCGCGTATGTGGCTCGCCTGACAAGCTGCGAGCCGGAGGTCGAGCCATGTGGTGAAGGCTAGATCCGAGTGAGCATGCGCTCCTTCGGGACCATGTTGATGCCGGACGCTTTGCTCAGTGCGAAGATAAGTATCTCGACATCCGTCGGCCGTGACGACGATTTGGGCTTGGGGAAGAGTCGAGTAGCTCGTCCATCGTGCGTAGCCGGCACCGTTTAGAAGGATCAAGCTCGCCGATTGGAACTCCTGCACCGCCTCTGCCGACGGCTTCCAGAACGCAGGGTCGACTCCCGGAGCCACCGGAAACACGACCCGCACGCTAGCCGGCGCCATTCGCTCCGCGAAGTAGCTCAGCGGGTAGTTGACCGTGTAGATGGAAGCTTGTGCGGGTTGCATTGGGCCCGAGGCCGGGTTGGGGTCGGACTTCTTCGAGC
>JBGUEF010000414.1:0-3170 GCA_041821485.1 Deltaproteobacteria bacterium | reverse complement strand
ATCGTGTTCTGCAACTGGTTCTATCTTAGCGGCGGTGACACGTACATCAGTCACGGCCACCAGTACGATCCAAACTGTGTCGTGCGTGACCCCATCGATCCGCTGATCGAAGTTCGCGGGCAGCCTCGAGTCCGCATTCCCTTCGGCGATTTGGCCGCGCGGTACATGCTCAACGGAATGGGGTACTTCAACCCCCATCAGTCCGAGAACTACATCATGAACGCGGCAGCTTACCTGCGGTTCTTCTTTCGATACATGTTGAAGACCCAGCCGCTGCTGATTTGGACTTGGTTCTGGGGCGCCTACGCAACCTTGTGGATCTCGCTTCGTACGCACTGGGTGCCCCCGATGCGCGATCCTCTGCTCGTGGACGACAAGGTACGGTCGATCGCCACGCGGTCGCAGGCCACGCCCTCGATGGTCCGCAAGCTCAATGCGCTCCACGTGCCCTCGGCCACCAACAATCCCTTTCGGATCGCGCGGGAGCTCTGGCTCGACCGCGCGTTCTTCCTATTGGCCGTGCTCTTTCTCGCATGGCAGGTCGTGCTGCACATCAACATCGCGTGGCCGATCAGCCCGCTATGGGCATTCGTGCCGGCACTGATCTTCATGCTCCCCTATCTCGCCTATGCCTCCTCGGTTCGGCCCACTGTTTTTGAAGCGCCGCTGCTGACGGAGCGGGTGGCCGATCTGATCTTCAAGATCACCGGCGCGCGTCGTGTGGTGTTCGGACATACCCACCAGCCCAAATGCGAGCAGGTGGGCCCGATCACGCTCTACAACGGTGGCTTCTGGTCCAAGGCCTTCGCCGACCCGGAGTGCACCATTCGGCTCGGAGAGCAGACCTTCGTTTGGATCCGCCCAGGCGCTGAAGGATCCGACCGGATCGCTGAGCTCTGTGAGTGGAAGGCCGGCGAGGAGACCCCGGTGCGTTCGCTGTGCACGGAAGCGACCAGCGCCGCTCAACCGCAAACGGCACAGACCCTCCGCGAAAGGGGACGGGGGCTTTCTCCGTCTTGATTCCCTGTCGACACTTGACGGGAACCTCGGTAGACCGAGGAAGCTTCCATGGGTGAGCCCAGCATTCGAGAAGAGCGGGTCGCGTTCGAGGTCGAGTCGGTCGATGTCGTCGGCGTGTTGCGTGTGCCGCTCGGCGCGCGTGCGTCCGGAGCGTTGCTGTTCGCTGGCCCGATGACCAGCGTGAAGGAGCAGGCGACCGGCAACTACGCCGTGGCGATGGCTGCCCGAGGCTTCGTGACGCTCGCGTTCGACCATCGGCACTTCGGAGAGAGCCAGGGCGTGCCACGTCAGTTTGAGCATCCGGGGCGCAAGGTCGAAGACTTCCGCGCAGCGTTCGGTTTTCTCGCGAGCCGCCCGGAGGTCGACCCCGACCGGATCGGCGCAGTCGGGGTTTGCGCTGGCGCTGGTTATCTTGCTCTCGCAGTAGCCGGAGACGATCGCATCAAAGCTTGGGGCACGGTCGCAGGGTTCTTTCACGATGCTGGTCAGCAGCGGGCGTGGATGGGTGACGACTACGAGCCGACGCTCGATCGCGCTATCGCGGCCCGCGAGCATTTTGAAGACACTGGTGAAGCCCGGGTCATCCCTGCCGTGGGAGACGGCGAGGTCGCCATGCCGTTGGCCGAAGCGTTCGAATACTACGGGACCTCGCGCGGCGCCGTGCCCAACTACGTCAACGAGTTCGCCCTCATGTCCCGCGAACAGACTCTGCCTTGGGATGCCCAAAGCGCGGCGTACGACATCACGGTGCCGACCGTCATGGTCCATTCGGAGAAGGCGCTCGCGCCGCTGCTCGCAAGGAAGTTCTTCGCCTCGCTCGGCGGGCTCAAGGAGCAGGTCTGGATGGAATCGGAAGGACAGATCGATTTCTACGATGAACCGGGGCGGATCAGCAGCGCGGCGGATGAATTGACTCGGCATTTCAGGGCTCACCTGTAGCTGGGAGCTGGGGGTGGAAGCCGGGCCTAGCGGGGCTCGACGGTGACGGTCGGCATCTGCGCCGACCCGGCTTCCTGAGACGTGCCTCCTCGAGAGCAGCGGCTCAAAATGCGATCCCGTTCAGCGCGTGTCGGAGCATCACACGATCTGGGGTGGCAAACGCCTCGTAGAACGCGACGATTGTACCGACGGCGATCTCCCAGATGCTGAGCGCGAAGGATGTGTCCGGCCACTCGATTGAGGTTGCGATTTCGTTCACGGCGGTCGCGAACTGTGGGTCTCTGATTTGCGTAGTCATGATTCTCTGCCTTTCTTGGTTCACGCCGCGGCCATCAGATGCTTCGCTGCATCGATGAAGCTCACGGCAACATTCGTCACGGGTTCGGCGCGGAGGATTCGTTGATGCCCGAGGCCCTCGGTGAGGATCAGCTCCGCGTTTGGCCAGGCCTCGGCGATGCTTTGGCCAGAGTCGACGGGAACTTCCTTGTCGTCCCGATCGTGGATGACCAGAAGCGGAACTCGCATCGATGGAGCGATCACGTTGCCCCGCATGCTCTCCATCGATATTCCGATCCGTCGCTCAACGCGTTCCTTGAGGCGCGCGCGCACATCGTCGGAGATCGCGAGCGCGTCGCTGATTATCTGGAGAAACACCCTCGGGTCGGAAGGGGGCGAAACGAAGACGGCGCGCTCGAGCTGCAGCCCGTTGGACAGTGCGAGGGTGGTCGCCGCGCCTCCCATGGAGTGTGCGATCACGCCGTACAGGCCACCGAGCTCATCGGAGACCTGCCGAACGTACGACGCCAACTCGGGAAGCGACATGCTGCTGCCCGGCGACTCGCCATGCCCGAAAGCATCGAACGCCACGACGCGATAGCCACGAGCAACTAGGGGCTCGACGAAGCCACCGAGCTGCGTGGCGCGGCCGTTCCAGCCGTGCACGAGAAGGACGGCGGGCCCATCACCCCAGGACCAGGCCTTCATGCCGGCGATTGAGGAGGGCGTCGCCGTTGCGAGCACGTCCCGCTCTCCAGGGCGGGGTGCGCTCCGGCGAGTCTTGAAAAATAGCCGCTCGGCTACTGCTGCGGTCAGGCTCGGAGCCAGATAACCTGCAGCGGAAAAGGAGGCTCTCAGCCAAACTGGTGCAGACACATGAGAACGAACGTTCGTGCTTTTATCTGGGATGGTCAAACTGTCTTGGGCCTGGGTAG